>JBEKTM010000087.1:0-8506 GCA_049516035.1 Dehalococcoidia bacterium | reverse complement strand
GCTGCCCTTATCGCCGAGGAGAATGGCGCTCAGGTGCTTATCGCCACCAAGCTCCGGCATGGCGATGCCAATACTATGATGGCTGAAGGCGGGATTCAGGCTGCCACAAAAGGAGAAAAGGATTCTCCTTATTATCACTACCTGGATGTGATGGGCGGAGGACATTTCAAAAACGACCCGGACATTGTGGCTGCTTTTGTCAAGCAGGCTCCCGATGCCCTCCAGTGGCTGGAAGGCCTGGGGGTTATGTTCTCCAAGTTTCCCGACGGCAGGCTGGAGGCCATGCACGGTGGTGGGACCTGCCGCAAAAGGATGCACTACTGCGCCGACCTCAGCGGCATGGAAATCATGCGTACAGTGCGCGATGAAGCCCGTAACCGGAAGAATATCAAGGTCCTGGAGTTTTCCCCGGCGGTGGAGCTCATCCTCAACGAGCACGGACAGTGTGCCGGAGCGGTGCTCTACAACATGGAGACCGAGGAGTATCTTGTTGCCAGAGCTAAGGCGGTGATTCTAGCCACAGGCGGTTCCGGAAGGCTCCACGTTCAGGGTTTCATGACCACCAATCATTACGGCGCCACAGCCGACGGTATTGTCTTAGGCTACAGGGCAGGTGTGCCTCTGTCTTTCCTGCATACCGTCCAATATCACCCCACGGGCGTTGTGTTCCCGGAGCAGATAGAGGGGTGGCTCATTACCGAGAGGTTCCGCTCGGAGGGATCGGACATTGTGAATGTCCACGGGGAGAAATTCGTCAACGAGCGCGAGCCCCGGGATGTGGAATCGGCCCGTTTTATCAAGGAGTGCCTGGATGGTAACGGTGTTCCCACTCCTACCGGGAAGGTAGGGGTCTGGCTTGATTCCCCCATGCTCGATATCCTCCACGGTGAGGGGAGGGTGCGAACTGCTTTTGTGGGCAAATGGAAGGTATACTATCGCCTGGGGATTGATATATCTAAAGCGCCCATGCTGGTCTATCCCACGCTCCATTATCAGAACGGAGGGCTCAAGGACAACGCCGAATGCGAGACCGTTGTGCCCGGGCTTTATGTGGCCGGGGAAGTGACCGGGGGGTTGCACGGAGAAAACAGGCTGATGGGCAACTCGCTCATGGACATCGTGGTATTCGGCAGGATTGCCGGTAGAAATGCTGCCGTATTCGCCAGGGAAAAAGCCAAAGACGGAGAGCTGACCTTGAAGCACGTAAAGAGCTATCATAAGGAGCTCAAAGAGGTTGAAGCACGTAAAGAGCTATCATAAGGAGCTCAAAGAGGCCGGTATTGTGACCGATAGAGTAGCCCCCATGCTCCTTCCCGACTACACCACGCCCGAGGTAAAGGAAAAGCAGCTTACTGTGAGCTACCTGGGGACTCTGAGGTAGAAAATAATGGTAAGTACAAGGTGATAGCTATGGCAAAGAAAATTACGCTTCCGTTAAACGACGAAATCTTGAAAGACCTCAAGGCCGGGGACAATCTCTTGCTCACTGGTGTCATATACGTTGCCCGCGATGCCGCTCATAAGAGAATGGTCGAGGCTCTCGATCAGAAGAAGCCTCTGCCCTTCGATATCAAAGGGGCCACCGTATACTATATGGGGCCCAGCCCGGCTAGGCCAGGGAGGGTAATCGGTTCGGCTGGTCCCACCACCAGCGGCAGGATGGATGCCTATGCCCCCCGCTTGATGGCCCAGGGACTCAAGGGGATGATTGGCAAAGGCTTGCGGTCTAAGGCGGTCAAGGATGCCATGGTCAAGCACAAGGCAGTTTACCTGGGGGCAATAGGTGGTGCCGGGGCCATAATTTCCAGGAGCATCAAGAAATCAGAGGTGGTAGCCTACGAAGAGCTTGGTGCTGAAGCCCTTCGCCGCCTGGAGGTGGAGGACTTTCCCGTCACGGTCATAAACGACATCCACGGCGGCGACCTCTACGAAGAAGGCAAAGCCAGATACCAGGTCAAAGCCGGGTGAGCTAGACACAAACTCTTTTTAGGTTGCTACCTCAGAAGCCAGCCACGCCCGTCCGGTATCCCCAGTATTGCAGTATTAGGCGTATTGCAGTATAATTAACAATTGAGTGAGGTGAGTAAGGTGAAAAACAACAATAACAAGAGCCGTTTCACACTTGATATGACTCCTGAGTTGCGTACGCGTCTCAAAATCGCTGCGGCTCGAAAGGGAGTCACCATGCGCCAGTATTCCCTCTCTGCCATCGAGCAGCAACTTGAGAAGGAGGAGGTTGGAGTGCTCGCTTCCGGCAGCTTCGACCGCGATGCTGTAGGTAAGGCAAAGGTGCTTCAGCGAGCGATTTTCGGGAAACGCAGGCTTACGGAGATTCGACAGAGTTGATTCGCCGAGCGCGAGAGGAAAGGGCGAGCCAGTTGTGAATGGGTACGTAGTAGTAGATGCCAGCCTGGCAATAAAGTGGGTGCTGAGTGAGCCATATGCGGAGGAGGCCTTGGCGCTGGCACAGGAATGGGCTGTTGCCGGAATCAGGCCCTCAGCGCCATGTCTCCTGCTGGTCGAAGCTACCAATGTGTTGCACCGTAGGGTGATGCTGGGGCACATTTCTTTATCTCAAGCGACGCAGTTGCTGGCTGGACTTCTCGACATGGGCATCGAGATCAGAGAAAGCCCGCAGATTCACTTTCGGGCCATGGAGCTGGCCCAGGAGCTAGAAAGGCCGGCTGTCTATGATACCCACTATCTAGCTCTTGCTGACATTCTAGGATGCGACCTGTGGACAGCTGACGAGCGATTTTTTAATTCGGTCAAGGAGCAGCAGCCACGAATCAGGTGGCTTGGAGAGTTTAAAGCGGGAAGGTAGCAATGCCGAAGAAGCTGATAGATAAGAGCCAGGCTTACTTCTGGACAAAGCGGTGGCAGAAGGGTGAGAAGGAAGCTGCCGAAGATATCAAGGCCGGGCGAGTGAAGACTTTCGAGTCGGTTGACGAGCTTATCAAGGACCTCGACCAGAAGTGAAGTTCAGGTTGTAATATTTACCCTGCTTTGCCGGTATTTCTAACAGGAGCACTAACCTCCCGTGTCATTGCGAGCCCCGACCTGTCGGGGCGTGGCAATCTCTATCCCATCCACCGAGATTGCTTCGGCTGACTAAAGTCAGCCTCGCAAAGACAGATGGAGAGGGATTGCGCAGCCTGTTCCGAGGCGTAAGCAAGGAATCCCGTTCCTCGCAATGACAAAAAAGTGTCACTAATCACATGAACGAGTACAACAATTTGCAAAGATACTCTCTCTAGTGTATAGTGTGAATGGTTCCAGTTTAGGTTGTTACAAGCTTCTTAGACAGCCTCTGGTTTATCTTAAGTGTTGGGTAGCCTGAACTCTAACTAAAATATCGAAGAGATGAGGTTATCCAATGACTTTCAGGGACAGGTCAATCCAGTGTCGCGATTGCGGGACTACCTTCACGTTCAGCGCTCATGAACAGGAACTTTCCCAAGGAGATTTAATGAATTTTGAAACCTTTAATTTTGATCCGAGCATCATGGCTGGTGTGCGAGCGATTGGCTATGCTACACCCACCCCTATACAGCTTCAAGCGATCCCGCCAATACTGCAGGGACGTGATGTCATTGGTCTGGCTCAGACCGGAACCGGCAAAACCGCTGCTTTCGCACTGCCAATCTTACAGCGCCTGCTGCATAGTCAGAGGGGGCAGGTCGGTGCTGTCATAATCTCTCCCACGCGTGAATTGACTGAGCAAACATGGGAGACTATCAGCGAATTGGGGCAGAAAACCGGGCTGCGGAGCATCGCCATCTATGGTGGGGTGGGTATAAATCCACAAATCCAGAAACTGAGAAATGGGATCGAAATAGCAGTTGCCTGTCCGGGTCGCCTGTTCGACCATATGCTGAGGGGCACAATCGATTTATCACATCTGGAAGTCCTTGTAATCGACGAGGCGGACCGAATGTTAGACATGGGTTTTCTACCGGACATCCAGAGTATTCTGAGGTGCCTGCTAGGGCAGCGACAGACACTCCTTTTCTCGGCTACCATGCCTGACGATATTCGTCATCTGGCGCAAGATATCCTGCATGATCCGGTCACAGTGCAAATCGGCCGCATAATGCCGGCGACCACTGTGTCACACGCATTATACCCGGTTAAGCAACACCTCAAAACTGCACTATTGATAGAACTCTTACGCCGTACCGAAACAAAATCAGTACTTGTCTTTACACGTACCAAGTTTCGCACCGAGCGCGTGGCACAGCAGCTTAAGAGAGCGGGCTTCAGGGCCGCCTCGCTGCAAGGCGATCTGTCTCAACCCAGGCGTCAGGCAGCGCTTGATGGTTTTCGTACCGGCGCGTTTAAGATTCTGGTGGCCACCGACATTGCCGCCCGTGGTATCGATGTTTTGCGTATTTCCCATGTCATCAACTATGACATGCCCGAGAGTATAGATGCCTACACCAATCGCATCGGCCGCACAGGACGAATCAATAGAAACGGTGATGCGCTAACATTTGTGACGAGTGTAGACGCGCCCATGGTAGATGATCTTGAGCGTATTCTTAACGTGAAACTGGAGCGCCGTACGCTGCAAGGCTTTGATTATAACGTGTCTGCGCCGGACAGAGGATACGTCCGCTCTACACAGCAACTACGAAGACACACGGTACGAAATCAACGGACTAGCAACAACTAGCCATTTCGCTACCTGAAGGGATTGATGTTTAGGGGTGATTATCTGTTCAGTTTCCAGACCTGCACGTTCAGATTAGCGGCAATACTAACCCAGATTATGTATGGGATGAGAAGCGAGCCGGCTAACGGGGATACGCCAAAGAATACAATGATGTTAATTAATATGGCTATCCAGAGCAGCAGAATCATTACCATTCCACCAAAAAGGGACTTAAGCCCAAAAAAGATTACCGACCACAGGATGTTCAGAACCAGTTGAGCCCAAAATATTACAAAAGCTATTGTTACCCCTTCTTGACCCAATCCTTCCCGCCAGACTAAGAAAACGGCTATACCCATCAAAAGGTAAAGAGTTATCCAGATAGGTCCGAAGACTGAATTAGGTGGAGTAAAGGTTGGTTTCTTGAGTCCCGCATACCAAGCGGGAATTGCAGGGGTGGTGAAAATGGCACCGATGCCACCCGCGCCTTCGCAGGCGACTATACTTATGATCAGCTTAATTATGTCCGTCCCACTCATGTCTTCAAACTCTCTTGGGAGCCAGTTCAATAAAGTCAGCCCCCAACCGCTATCAAGCTTAGTTGGTTCACACGGGGTTTGTCAAACATTCCATCTTCTTGTTACTTAACAATTCCGGCTTTTGTGTGAGAGAATGGTATTGACTATGACCGCCAGTTAGCTTACTATGGATAAGACAGGCAAAGGAAGATGACTAAAGGCTGAGGCTATGGAGACAGAAGAAGAGCTCAATAAGCAACTCGAGGATATAGTGGCCAAAATAGACAAGGCCGAGAGGGAATTGAAAGCCCTGCGAAGACATCCGACGGAAAGTTCAAGGGGAAAGCCAGGAGCTAGCTTCATCGCAGGGAAGGAACGGATGATTGAGGCGGCGGAGGCTGCCAGGCAATTGGATACACTGAAGCAACGAGAACACGAGATTCGGGCTAAATTGCACTCAGGCAACCACTAGCTTTGCGCATGTCGGGCTAAAGACTTGTGCTGTTACTCGACAATGTAGCGTTTCGTGAGTCTTTAACTCCATAGTATGTCTTGGAGATCGCGGGCTGTCCACACAGCCTTCTGCGAGAATTCGAGAGACGCCGTACCGATCAAGCCTGCTACAAACCAGGCATTATGTCACCGAAATACCACATAGCTGTGTCTCGCACTCGGTCGGTATACCCTGCTTTGCCGGCATTTTTAACAGCACCAGCAACCTCCCGTGTCATTGCGAGCCCCGACTTGTCGGGGCGCGGCAATCTCTGTAGTGCGAGGCTTTAGCCTCGTGCCAAGTAAATCCCCTCTTTATGAACGCACTGCGTGCCGCACTTCCAAAGAAATATCTAGGTCAAGAGCATCGGCAACCTTGAAAAACGTGCTAAGCGTAGTGTTATAAGCACCATTTTCCAATCTAGATATGGCGGGTTGCTTTGTTCCAATAATCTCGGCCAGTTGTGCCTGGCTAATCTGTAATTGGTTTCTACGCTCTATTATGCTGCGTATAATGTTGTACTTGGGCCTTAAGGCCTCATATTCCTTGCGAATGCCGGGCCTTTTAAGTAATTCTGCCTTAAATTCCTCGTAGTTTGTAGCCCTTTTGTTTATCACTTAACTACTCCCTATTCTTATGCCTGATATCGGGTATTATATAACGTATATGTTATATTGTCAAGCCCTCGCTTTGTAATCATTCATTCTATCGATGGCTAGGCTTACGTCATTTTGCGATAGTCTATTACTCTTCTTCTTAATGGCATGTAGCAAGACGAAATTTCTCCCAGTATGCGCAAAGAAGAATATACGATATATATCTGAACCATGCTTAATTCTAAGTTCTCTAATGCCGGATTTCCCTATCTTCTCAACATAAGGCATACCAAGTGTAATATTGAATCTCATCAATAAATCAAATACATGTAAGATTTCTGCTATCGCACCATCAGATTGTCGTAAAACGAAATCTTTTACGGGTTGATTGCCCCTGACATCTATATACAAGACAGCATGCCAATCCATGTCAGTGATTATACTACGTTTCAGATTGACCCATTAACCTCCCTCGTCATTGCGAGCCCGTCCCCCATCCCACTGTCAATGCGAGCCCATTTCCCGCTTGTCATTACGAGGAGCTGAAGGCGACGTGGCAATCTCCTCGGCCAAATCCGCAGTTCCAATTTCTAGTGGTTTTGGCATTCAAATATTTGGATTTCAATTGTCATTTGGATTTTGACATTTGGGTTTGTTCAACTTTTGCGCTTTGATTTGTCACTTTGACTTTTGACCTTTGATTTTTGACTTCTGTTCAGGATTTCCCCTTTTGGGGCTTGGCGACCTCTACGAAGAAGGCAAAGCCGCATACCAGGTCAAAGCCATTAAATAGGCATTTCAAGTACTGGAGCAGCGAGTTTGCCCCTTATTGCAAGAAGGCGAAGCGGTCGTGGTCTCCATACAAGCCTCCATCCTGTGATGCTACCTAGCATTCAAGTATGCTGGAATCAATGCAACCCTTTTCCCCCATGGCTGTTGTATAATTATTCTAAGGTGCCTAGAATAATAGGTTAGGTGAGGGGATTCAGATATGTTTCTAAGCGAGGCTGATACAAAAGCAAAGCTAGTTGACCCAGTTCTACATTCGAGGGGCTGGACTGAAGACCTTATCCGTCGTGAAGAGACGGCACCAGGTATAGACATAGTAGAGGGTAAACCTAGGAGAAGGCAGAGGGGGCGAACGGATTATTTACTACGCATCAGGGTGAATGCCAATTCTCAGCCGATAGCAGTGGCATTATTGGAAGCAAAGCGAAGCGATGAGCCGCCGGATAAAGGACTGGAACAAGCCAAGAAATATGCCCGATTGAATCACGTTCCCTTCGTATATTCCTCCAACGGGCACTTGTTTATTGAATATAGCCACTTTACAGGCAAGACTGTCGAACCATGTCCGCTGAATGATTTCCCAACTCCAGGGGAGCTTCAGCTTCGTTATGAGCAGGGAGTTGGCTTCTCACTAGCCACGACAAATGCCAAACCTCTCCTAGTGCCTTATCCCGGAGGTGAAGCCAGTAGGCGTTACTATCAGGATGCTGCCATTCGAGCTGCCTTAGAGAAGATAGCACAGGGTAAAAATCGCATTTTGCTATTTCTGGCGACGGGCACTGGTAAGACACTCATCGCGGTACACCTTTTGAAGAAGATTGGTGACGCTGGGCAGCTCCGCCGTGCTCTATTTGTTTGCGACCGCGACGAACTCCGTTCCCAGGGTCTCAACCATTTTCAGAATGTCTTTGGTGCCGATGCTGCCGAAGTAACTGGTGCTAACCCTCAGAGGAACGCTCGAATTCTTATTGCCACATACCAAACCCTTAATGTAAGTGCTGAGGAGGAGGATGCCCGTTTTCTTACCGAGCACTATCCAGAGAACTACTTCAGCCATATCATTATTGATGAATGCCACCGCAGTGCCTGGGGAAAATGGAGCATTATTCTTCGGCGTAATCCCAAGGCAGTGCAGGTAGGTCTTACCGCAACTCCACGCTCCTTCGAGGGAGGCAGCAAAGGGGAACGCAGCGAAGATGAGGAGATTACGGCAAATAATCTTGAGTACTTCGGCGAGCCAGTTTATGAATATGACATGGCTCAAGGAATAGAGGATGGTTATATCGCTGCCTGTGAGGTTATCCGCCGAGATATAGATATTGATTCACGTGGTGTAACTCGTGGAGATATTGAACATCTTGGAGCTATAGACGCCACTACAGGTCAGCCTGTCCCGATTACTGCCACTCAAGCTTACTATGGGCCCACTTCTTTTGAGGACGTCATTCAGCTACCC
>JBEKTM010000086.1:0-14681 GCA_049516035.1 Dehalococcoidia bacterium | reverse complement strand
GTGCGAGGGCATGGAACTTTTGCTGCCAGCCAGTTGTTAGAGGAAGCCTATTACAATACTGTGGTCTTGGAGCACAGTTGTCGCCTTCTCTACTTGCTCAGGGCTCTAAGGGTAGATCCCGGGATAACTCTCGTTTAAGAAATGCGGTTGCGCCTCGATTGTATCGGGGTCTTAGGGGAAACCAGGTAGTACCAATCGGAGTACTTAGGATTTCTGCCCAGCATCACTGCGGCAAAGAGCTTTTGTAATTTGGCGGTCGTTTTGCCAATCTCGCCCGTGCCTATCGGGCGATGGTCGATTTCCAATATGGGCGCTATGTTGGCTGCCGTCCCGGTGAAGAAGCATTCTTCAGCCACATAAAGTTCGCTTCTGTCAACTTGCCTCTCAATTGTATCTATGACCGTGTCCCTGGTGATGCCCATGAGGATGTTATCGGATGACGGAGGAGTTATCAGTTTTCCTCCTGAAATGAGGAAGATATTCTCGCCGCTGCCTTCGGAGACATGTCCATCCTGAGTTAGCAAGATTGCTTCATCAAAGCCATTTTCCCAGGCCTCGGTTTTAGCCAGTGCACTGTTTACATAGATGCCACAAATCTTGCCCCGCGGTGGAATCATGGTATCATCCACGCGACGCCATGATGAGACGCAGCTGCGGACACCATTCTCTGTATCAAGATAAGGGGGGAGCGTGGTCACGACAATAAGGAAATCATCCTCCAGGTTGTGAAGGCGGACTCCCACAGTTTCGGAGCTTTTATAGGCTAGAGGACGGATATATACGTCTTCCTGGTAGCCACTTCTTTCCACAAGCTCCCCGGTCAATTGGCAAAGCTTATCAATGGAGTAGGGGAGATTCATTTTTAGGATGCGACAGCCGCCAAGCATGCGTTTATAGTGGTCTTGGATTCTAAAAATGCAAAATCTTTCCTGCTCGCTATCCCAGTTGCCGCGGATGCCCTCGAAGCAAGCGGTGCCGTAGTGGAGGGCGTGGGTCAAGATTCCGATTTTGGCTTCGGATAATGGCATAAATTGCTTGTGGAAAAAGGCATAATCCGCCATATGTTTCACCTTGCTATTGCAGGGATAGGTAGTCAATTATACTTCGTATCGTAAGCCCAAAACAAGCCCTCTTCATGTCATTGCGAGCCCCGACTTGTCGGGGCGTGGCAATCTCAATTGTCCTCACTGAGATTGCTTCGGCTAACTTCGTCAGCCTCGCAAAGACAGGAAGGGGTGTCGTTGCGAGCACCTGAAAGGTGCGTGGTAATCCGACGAAGTCGTTGCGAGGGCGAAGCCCGTGGCAATCTCAGAGACCCTTCGCTATCACTCAGGGTGACAGTTAACTGCTTTCAGAAAGAATGGCATCGCCTGATTTTATCGCCGTTTGGCCATATTTCTTACGAATTTTGTCTACGGCTTGATCTAATTGCCCAAACTTTGCGACCCTGGGATCAAACATCGGGAGTTGTTTCTCCTCGCCAGCCAGGCTTGATATTCGAATACCGATGAGGCGTATTGGTTTTTCTTGTTTTGCCAGGGTTTTACTCAGCAACTGCTGGGCTGTGGCAAAAACAACCTGGGTAACGTCGCTGGCTTCTTGTAAGGTGACCTGGCGGGTGATTGTCTTAAAGTCGGCATACCTCAGTCTTATAGCTACACATTTTGCCCTTTTATTCTGGCTGCGCAGCTCCTGGCAAACTTCCTGACATAAATTGTGCAGGTTAGCCTCCAGAAAATTGCGGTCCAGGGTATCGCGGGCAAAAGTAAGCTGCTGACTGATGGATTTAGCTTCACCCGGCGCCTCCACTTCTCGGTCATCTATCCCCCTCGCATAGCTATAAAGCACTGCTCCAGTTGCTCCCAATCGTCTTGTTAGCGTGTCTAAAGGCAGCGAGGCTAATTCTCCTATTGTTGTTATTCCCAGCTCTTTTAAGGATTGCTCTGTTTTTTCGCCCACTCCGGGTAATTTGGCTATGGGGAGTGGATTGAGGAAGGCCTGTTCCTCTCCCGGGGCTATCTCCAGCAGCCCATCGGGCTTACACAGGGCTGAAGCAATTTTGGCAACCACCTTGCATGTACCTATGCCCACGGAAGCTGTGAGCTTGAGGTCCTTATTTATTATTTCTTTTATCGCCCGTGCCAGTTTCTGGGGAGAATCATAAGGTTCTACACATCCCGTGACATCAAGATAGGCTTCGTCCACCCCTAAAGGTTCGATGTCAGGAGAGAAATCGGCAAGGATTTCCATAAATCTGTTTGAAGCATCTCTGTAGCGTGAGAAATTAGCCCGGACAAAAATTGCCTGGGGACATAGGCGGCGTGCTTTGGATAGCGGCATGCCGGCGTGGATGCCGAAAGGTCGCGCTTCATAGGAAGCAGAGGCAACTACGCCGCGGCGCTCGGGGTCTCCGCCGACGATTACTGGCTTTCCCTTCAGCTTTGGGTTAAGCGCCTGCTCCACAGAAACGAAGAAGGCATCCAAATCAATATGGAAGATACAGCGAGCCATGAAACAGTATATAAACTAGCACACAGAGCTGATAAAGCCAACCCCTGGTCGGATTGTTATCCAACTTTTCGTCGTTTTGTGACTCCTTAACTCTATAGTATGTGTTGGACACCGCAACCTATTGATAATTCCTTCACTAGTGATATAATAGCATCTTAAGGCTAATATCAGGGGGGGAAATATGTCGTCGCTACCTAAAGTCCTGGTTGACAACATCAAAGAAAACAGCGTCGTGTTGTTCTTGGGTGCCGGTGCCTCTATTGGAGCGGAACACCCTCAGAGGAAGCAAATACCTAACGGCAAAGAGCTTGCAAAGATGCTAGTGGACAAGTTTCTGGGATCAGAGTACCGCGGCATTCCGTTGCTTCGAGCTGCAGAATTGGCAATAGCTCAGTCAGATCTATTTACATTTCAAGATTATGTTGCTTCGATATTCCGCGAGTTTGGCCCTGGTGATCATCATAGATTGGTGCCGAGGTTCCTCTGGAAAGCGATATTCACAACGAACTACGACCTGGTGATTGAGCGGGCATACGAACAGGCAATAGCGGAAAAAAAGAATCTGCAGACTATAGTTCCGTTCCTGAAAAACTCGGACAGATTAGAAGATAAATTAAAGAAACCAGGCAGTATTCCGTATGTCAAGCTGCATGGTTGCATGACAGTACTCAGGGATCTAGAGATTCCTTTGATTGTTACAACAGAGCAGTATCTTGAGCATCGCAAATATAGGAGTTTCCTATTCGAAAGGTTTTCGTACTTGGCGTCTCAATTTCCAGTAGTGTACGTAGGGTCAAACTTGGAAGATTTTGACATTCGAGCGATATTGCAGGACTTAAAAAGAACTGCAAAGATCACGCCTCATTCTTACATTCTTCTGCCAACATTAAAGCCAGCAGAGAAGACTTTTTGGGAGGGTTTTCCTTTCTTGTCCTGCATCGATATGACATTTGAAGCGTTTCTGCGTGAGATTGATGTTGAAATCCCTGAGAACTTTAGGAAGCTCTTCGAGGCTAAGGAAGTATACGAGCATCCAATTTGCGAGAGATTTGAGAAAACAGTACCCGTGCCAGAGAGCGTGAGGATACTGCTGTCTAGAGATCTTCAGTACATTAACAAGGACTATAAGCCTACTCCACTCACGCCTCAACAATTCTACAAGGGATACTATAGCGACTGGTCACCTGTTGTCTACAACTATGACTTCAGAAGGAGTGTCACTGATAATATAATCTCAGAGGTATTCTTACAAGATGAGAGCGAAAGAGGACGATTCGAAGAGTTCTATCTGATCAAGGGACATGCTGGGGCAGGAAAATCCATACTAATGCAGAGGTTGGGATGGGATGCAGCAACCGATTTCAACAAGCTTTGCCTTGTGTTGAATTCCGGTCTTTTTCCCGAATATGAGTCTTTGCTGGAACTCTATAGGTTGTGCGCTCAAAGGATATTCGTATTTATTGACCCAGTCTCGAGAAACAGTGAATTGATAGAGTTGTGGTTGAAAAGGGCAAGAGGTGATAAATTCCCACTAACGATCATTGGCGCTGAGCGAAACCATGAATGGAATGTATCTTGTACAAGTCTAGTTCCTTATGTCACGGAGACTTACGAATTACAGTATCTAAAAGAGCCAGAGATCAAAGAGCTGATCGGTAAGTTAGCTGAATATAAGTCGCTCGGGTATCTTGAGGGTCTGACTTATGAACAGCAGAAGGCAGAGCTAAGTCAGAAAGCCGGAAGACAACTGTTGGTTACTCTTTATGAAGCCACCTCTGGGAGGCCGTTTGAAGAGATCATTTTCGATGAATACAAATCAATCGTTTTCCCTCATGCTCAATCGGTGTACCTAACGGTGTGCATGTTACACCAACTTGGTGTACCTGCCAGAGCGGGATTGATATCAAGGGTGCATAGTATCACATTTGCCGAGTTTAGTGAGCGGTTTTTCAAACCTCTGGACTTCATTGTGTTCACCATGGAAGACAAGAACAGCAGAGACTACGTCTACCTTTCCCGGCATCCTATTGTGGCGGAAATGGTGGTACAGCAGGCGCTGGCAGACCAGCAAACAAGATTTGATGAGTATCTGAGAATATTGGTGGCACTTGACTTGGGATATAGTTCAGACAGATACGCTTTTATCAGGCTCGTAAATGCGCGGGAGCTTATGAGCTTCTTTAGAGACCCGCAGCTGATACGAAGTGTGTACAAGGCGAGCATTGATCGGGTTGGTGAAGACGCCCTTCTGCTGCAGCAAGAGGCCATATTCGAGATGACTTCTACGGACGGAAGCATTGAAAAATCAGGCGAGCTCTTGCGGAAAGCCCTCGGTTCCCAGCCAAACAATAGACTTATTAAGCATTCTCTTGCGGAATGGGCCTTGAGGAAAGCTGAAAAGTCGGAGACCGAGCTGGAGAAGAACAAGTACAGACATGAATCGGCGAAGATATGTAGAGAGCTATCAGGAGATGACTCCACAGCCTACCCATTCGGTACACTAATCAAACTCGGGATCGAAGAGCTGTCGCAAGTAGCAGGGAGTGGTGATGAGGCGACAATTGAACGCAAAGTGAGTGAAATAGAGCGAACTATTGCTGAGGCTAAGCAACGGTTTCCTGAAGATAGTTTTCTTCTTTACGAAGAGTCCAGATTCTGTGAAATGCTAGACAGAAATCCTGAGGCAAAGGCAGCGTTGGAGCACGCGTTCTCCAACAATAAGGGAAGCCCTTTAATAGCAGTCAGACTGGCAAGTCTATATGAAAAAAAGAGCAATGACCCCGAAAGAGCCATAAAAGTCCTTTCAGAATGCGTAGATGCGAAGCCCTCTGACAAGTATGCCAACTACAACCTGGCTATACTATTGGCAAAATATCATCCAGAGATGAAGGCAGCCATAAAAACACACCTGAGGAGATCGTTTACTGATGGGGACTCAAACTATGCCGCGCAATTCTGGTATGCTAGGTTCCTCTATGTCGATGATCCTTTTGGAGAGGCAAAGAGGTATTTCAATGCGCTTGCTCAGGCCCGTCTAAATCCAGAAATTAAAGATGCACCTCGGGGGCCGATTACCGATGCGGGAAAGCCGATGATCTTTCAAGGTGTTGTGAGCAAGAAGGAACACTCCTTCGGTTTTATCAAGAGGGACGGATATCAGGACATAGTGTTCGTTCATAGGAATGACGTAGATGAGACAGTGTGGGAGGGTCTGAGGGAAGGAAACAGAGTGGAATTCGAAATGTGGTTTTCGTATAGGGGACCTAAGGCAAGGTATGTTAGGAAGGAAGCTGTGGTGCGCGGAAAGTGACTCCCTTCGCCACCCGGTCAAAGTGGATACTTCGGCAAGGATATGGTGTTGATAGTTGGCGCAACGATATAGTATGTTGTTACCCCATAGTTTTCCCAGGCCTTCGATATCAGGTACACCACGGCAGCATTGCACCTTTTAGCGGATTGTGCAACTTAGGCAACAAAAGCCTGTTTTGTTACCTAACTATACAAACCATCGCAGGGCGTTTTTATTGTCGCGAGGCTGGTTAGTTAGTCGCTTTTGAGGACAAATTCCTGCACCTTTCGTTGGCATTCAAGAAGTGTACGCAGACTCCGTCCCTATCTCATCGCAGCTACAGGAATAGGACAGAGGGCAATCGGGGCGTCAGCCAAGTCTACTCCAACGCTCTCTTCATTTCCTCAAATTGTTCCTTAGTAATCTCTCCTCTGGCAAAGCGAAGCTTCAGGACTTGAAGAGGGTCCTCTGGCGAAATTAGAGGAGTCCGCTGATTGGGTGTAACCGGGGATGCGGGGGCGCCACTCATTCGCCTGAGATTCTCCTGAATGACCCTGGAAATGTAATCCGCCCGATTTCTTGGGAGGTTGTCCAGGATGAGGTCCTCGCTCATGAATCGCCGCTTTATGGTGATGGTGGCAAACAAAATTCCCTTATCGATTTTCAGATTGGCTATATCTTCATATCTGTAATCTTCAAGCTTATGGAGTCGGGTGTGATGGCTGCCTTCAACCTCGATTGCTTTATGACTGCCATAACTTGTTCATCCGCCAGCAACATCTTTTTGATGGCATTTGGGGCTTTTATTTTCTTGTCTTCTTTGTTCATCGGCTCCTCCTAATAGTCGCCATAATAAGTGACCGGACTCCTCAAAGGGCGACTTTTATCCTGAGGCTGTTTCGCATCTTTCGCCTTCATCATTACATTAACGATAAACTACTATTCATACGATGTCAACAGTCGCAGACACCGATGACTGGCAAGTGAAGCTTGCCTACGTGCTATAATGAACTGAGGAAGTTTGCCGGAGGTGAGTATATGGCAAAGGTCAAGATTTATGATGCCAAACAGAACAGGGCGGTAATGGTAGAGAGGGTGGAAAAAACAGACGCAGAATGGAAGAAATTACTGACTGCAGAGCAGTATGAAATCACCACCAGAAAGGGAACTGAAGATCCAGGTACCTGCACATTTGACCAGGTCCATGAGCCCGGTATTTTCCGTTGCATCCGTTGTGGCACTGACCTTTTTCGCAGTTCAACCAAATTCAATTCCGGGACGGGTTGGCCCAGTTACTATGAACCAATCTCCCCACTTAACATTGTTCAGCAACCTGATACAAGTGAGGGTAGGGTGCGGACGGAGGTACTTTGCGCTCGGTGTGGTGCCCATCTCGGTCATGTTTTCGATGACGGCCCGGCACCGACCGGCAAACGCTACTGCATAGACGGCATTGCGCTGAAATTCACACCAGAGAACAAGCTATGACCCAGAGTGCTGGAGCAGAAGTTGCCACTCTTGCTGGTGGCTGCTTCTGGTGCCTGGAAGCGGTCTTTAGGGAAGTGGACGGGATTGAGGATGTGATTTCCGGCTACACAGGCGGCACCACCGTCAATCCGACCTATCAGGAGGTCTATACCAATACCACCGGCCATGCGGAGGCGATTCAGTTGACCTTCAATCCGGGCAAGATTTCCTATCGGGAAATCCTGCAGATTTTCTTCTCCGTCCACGACCCGACGACATTGAATCAGCAGGGTGAGGATGTGGGCACACAGTACCGTTCTGCCATCTTCTATCATAACGACCAGCAAAGGGCCATCGCTGAAGCGCTCATTAGAGAACTCAATGAAGCTCACCTGTGGAAGAAACCAATCGTGACCCAGATTGCCCCGCTGGACAAATTCTATCCCGCAGAAGACTACCACCGGGAATACTTTTCACGACACCCAGAACAATCATACTGCCAGGCGGTGATCTCACCCAAGGTCAACAAGTTCCGAAAGCAGTGGACAAAACGCCTTAAGAGATAGCCAAGAAGTGGCATATTGTTAAGCCGTCCTTTATTGGACTTTCTAGTGTTTTGTGACTCATTAACTCCATAGCATGCTTTAAAAACGCAGCCATTGGTAATTCCATTGGAAGCAAAAATGGCTCAATTCCTCGATAAAGCCTCAACCTATCGCCAAACTTCAAATAGGTCAGTGGCAGGTATCTGGATATCAAGAAGCGGCATGCCCTTTGGATTGGGCGATGGAGTCGCCCTTAACACTAGCCCGCACAATTTTCCTCCTAATTCTCCTCTTAGCCCGAGACAAGAAGCCCGTTTCAATCTTTGGGTATTTTCTCAGGCATATTGTTTGAGGTTTCTCGTGGGCCTCTCAGCAAAGATGGTATGATAGCAATTAATATGATTACGCCAAGAATCAGGCAGGCATGATTAATGGCGTGCAGGAACGTGGAAAGTTCAGCAGATCCTACGAGCTGAGAGCTGCTGACTATCTGGGAAAGCCTATCGTAAGGCATGACCAAAGTCATCAGCAGTAGAGACAGCGGTACACTAATGACACCCCCCGTCATGTTCAGGGTCATTCTGACTCCATTGGCCACTCCACGCCTTTCAGCGGGCACCGAACCCATTACGGAGCTCGAGTTTGGAGATATAAACAGTGCCCTTCCCAAACCGAACAAAACCAGGCTAATCAATATTGCGGCATACGTAGATCTTTCATTCAGGGTCGAGAACCAGAATAGAGCCGAGGCGTTTAAGGCCAGGCCAATAGAGCTTAATACCCTGCCACCGTACTTATCTGCCAGTCTCCCGCTTATCGGACTTACAACGAGGACTACAACTTCCATGGGGATAAGTATCACCCCTGCTCGAAGAGCGCTATAGCCCATGACCAGCTGAAGGTAGAGCGACCTGAGAAAAGGGCCGCAATTGAACGCAACAGAATTCAAGAAACCGGCTAGATTGCCTGCCGCGAATAGCCTTATCTTGAAAAGATTAAGGTCAAGAGTTGGATATCTTTGCCTTCTCTCGACAAATATGAATACCAGAAATAGCACAAATCCGCCAGCCAGGATGAGTAAATTACGCGGCGAGGTGGGATTACTAAGAGTTAAAGCACCCAGAATGGCCAATAAGCCCGCACTGTACAAGATTGATCCGACGTAGTCGAAATTTTCGCCAACGGGTCTTTTGCTAATTTCTTTCAATCGTTTGTAACTCCACAAAATACCGAAGATCCCCACAGGTACGTTAACAAGGAATATCGACCTCCAACCGAATAGCGTTATCATAACCCCCCCGAGAGTGTAACCGGCGATAGCCCCCACATTAAAAGCCATCATGTTTGTTCCCAATGCCATACCCAGCTCACCTTGGGGGAAAGCATCAGTAATAATTGCCACACTGTTGGCAGTTAGGAAGGCGGCGCCTGTGCCTTGAAGAAGTCGAAATAAGACCAGTTGCTCACCAGTTCCGGATAAAGCACAACAGAGTGAACCCACCGTGAAAACTGCGAACCCTATGTTGTAGAGCCTGACTCTTCCGTACAGGTCAGCCAGGCGGCCGACCACGATTAGCAGTATAGTCATCGCAAGCTGATAGCCAGTTATGATCCATATGCCATGGACCAGAGTGGCATGCAAATCCTGCAAAATTGTGGGGAGCCCGATGACCACGATGGTTGAATCCAAGCTGGCCATGAATCCGGCTACGGTCGTCACCGTGAGCACAACCCATTTATATTTCATAGAAATCAACCAAAGTCACATTCATTATTATTGCGGTCTTTTCTAAACGGGGGACAACTTCAAGATAAGGTCGACAACTGTCAGACTGAATTCGGGTTGCTGGATATCCGCGCGACACAACCAGGTTTTCGGCGGATGTTGCACTTCATTGTTTCTTGCTAGCCTTTGCCAGGGTGGCGCCGAGCTTGCGGCAGTCTTGGTTGTCGCTCTCCGTAGGCATCCCGCCAACGGCTACGCCCTCGCATGCCCTGCGCAATCCACACGAATCAGCTACGCTTTCTATACTTTGTACTGATTTCACCTCTCCGCCACCACCCGATGCGAAAGCGGCAAATGGCTTGCCTTTTAGTTGGCTTCTGGAAAGATACGCTTTGTCAAATATCGCCTTCACGGCACCAGCCATATAGGAAAAGTAGGTAGGCGACCCAAATGCCAGAGCGTCAGCATTAACGAGATCACTGATAGATACCTGGTCAGTTTCCTTTAGCACCACCTCTACACCAGGAACCTCCTTCACTCCCTCAGCTACAGCCTGGGCCATAGCCTTGGTGTTGCCGGTTCCGGAATGATAAACCACTAATACTTTGGCCATTTTTCTCCGCTACTTTGGTGTTTGTCCCTTCTCACGAAGTCTTTGTACGTAACAAGCCAGCTTGCTAAATATGAGGACTTGCCCCGTTAGTATATCACTTTTGGCCTCACCAAAATATTTCGCTGCACGATTTAGCGAATTATGCAGCTTGGGCAACAGAAGCCTGTTTTGTTACCTCACGACACAAATCATTGCAGCGTGTGCTTTTATTGTCGCGAAGCTGGTTAGTTAGGCATTTTTGGAGGCAAATTCCCTCACCTTTCTCTCTAATCGCCCTCTACGGAAGCACCCTTCTCTGGCATTTGAGGCATTTAAGGCCGATGTCGGTGCCCACTCTCGCTACTCCACTCATAGCTGCTGCACGAATTATTGAATTAGTAATTAGACTGGAAGGCAAACGGACCGAAAAGGGTTATAATCTGGTGTTTTACGCAGGCCATGGAAGAATTATCAAGAAAAGCCAAAAACCCATTGCGAAATGTCTATTACCGATTTGAATCTGCGATATGGGTTATGGCTACCATTGAGTTTTTCAGAGCAATCGGGTGGTCTGTTTGCATACCGTTTCTATCTCTATATCTTTATCAGGATAGAGGTCTTTCCATGACTCTGGTCGGAGTGATCCTCTTGGCAGGTGGGCTTTGCTCAGCTGTCAGTCAGGCGTTTGGAGGAGTGCTTTCAGACAGATTTGGTCGGCGCCCGATTCTACTTATGGCTGCTTTAGTAAGTGTATTCTTGTATGCAGGACTAGCTGTTCTTATTGGGATTTCAGCTCCAGTGTGGGCCATTGCAATTGTCTACATCGCCGGTCGGTCAATGGCCACCACAACACGTTCTGTGATCTCAGCCATGGTGGCAGATTTTACCTCGAAAGAGAGGCTGATAGAAGCATATGGGATCGTTCGTATAGGAGCTAACATAGGCTGGGCTGCCGGCCCTGCCATAGGGGGATTTTTGGCCACTTTTTTGCCCTATGCCTGGCTCTTTGGGATTCCGGCTTTAACCTGTGGCATCGTTTTCCTCCTTGTCTTTTTCTTTATCCGCGAGTCTTCATATGGAGTGAGTAATAGGGTAAGCTTTCGTAGCATACTTCCTAGTGCTGACGACCGACCCTTCCTGGTCTTTGCAGTGTTAAGTCTCCTGGTATTCATAGTTGCGGGACAGCTTGGTAGTACCTTATCCATCTTTGCCGTGGATAGAGTCGGCTTTTCTACCGCCCAATATGGTCTATTGCTCACTTTGAATGGCTTGATAGTGATTTTCTTTCAATATCCGATGACTCTTGCTCTCAAGCGGCTAGCGAAATTCCGAGCTCTCATACTTGGAAGTGTGCTTTACGGGTTTGGCTATCTGTCCTTGGGTTGGATTACACAATTTGGATGGGCGCTGGGAGCAATGGCGATAATTACAACAGGCGAGATTATATCGGCTCCGGTTCAACTCTCAGTGATAGGAGAACTCGCTCCACAAGACCAGAGGGGACGATATATGGGGCTTTTCGGGTTAAGCGAAACCACAGGTGTAGCAATAGGTCCATTGCTGGGAGGAATACTGCTTGATGCGTTCCCCTCTGACCTCAGACTCGTATGGGCACCCATCGCCTCGATAGCGTTTATTGCTACGATAGGGTACTACTGGTGGGCTCGCCGATCTCGTTCATAGTCTTCGCTAATCAAGCCCACCCTTGGTCGGATTGTTATCCAACTTTTCACTGGCATGTTACCTGATAAAGGCGACTGTGGTCTGAACTGCTACTTGGCTTACTATGGATATTATCATGCCCTAATGGAAGCAATGTTCTTGATTTGTTGTATTCTTGCTCTTGCATCGGTCAGCTCATCGTGTACCACAGATGCCACATTAAACGTATCAGTCAGTAATACAATCGAGCCGTTGAAATTTCAAGGTTTAGTTATGCCACCACCTGAACGAAGAAAGGATCAAAGTATTCTTGAATAACAACTTACAGAACTTCATATTAACCTTTGTGCCCCTATTCATCGTTGTTGACGCGCTGGGCATTCTGCCCTTCGTCATTTCTATGAGTGAAGACATGTCAAGGCGGGAGCGCCGCAAGATGATCAATGTGGCTACCATAACAGCTACCATTGTCGGTCTCGTATTCCTGTTTTTTGGGCAATTGATTTTGCGGGCGATGAGCATTTCGGTAGGTTCGTTTGCTATTGCCGGGGGGATTATCCTGCTGGCGCTTTCTATAAAACACATGACAACCGGGCGGATGATGGAACTAATCAAAGAAGAGATGGTAGCGGTAGTCCCTATTGGCACACCTCTAACGGTGGGGCCGGCTACAATAACAACGCTGCTGTTGATCTTTATGGTGGGGGAACAGATTGCTCATTTCCTTGGACAGGGTGGGTTAAAGGCAGTTTCCAGAGTATTCAGTCTGCTGCTGGCGGCCATAGCCGTGACTATGATCATTCATGGTTTAGAAATGCTTAACATACTGACCGGTAAATGATTCAGGCTGACTGGATATGAAAGAGGGTTAATTTATACTTCACACAAACGATTGAAAAGTGACCCAACAATTCTGGCTTTTGCGAATCCAAATTTACGAATTCAATTAGAATTTAGTATACACTGACTTTTCCGGAAGGTGGATTTCCAATAGTCTGGGTGAAGAAGACAATGCAATCCTACTATTAGCTAAACAGGGCTTATTTTGCCTTCTTGCAGACACCAGTTCCAGTTCAAGCCGTATTTTCAATCTTGTTTCGTTAATTCGGAAATTTCATCAGGAATATCGTCTATGCCTTCAAACTCTTTAACAACAATTGATTTGATTCTGGTCTTTAATTCTGGCTTAAGATTAGGATAAACCATTTCAACTTTTCCACCTATTGATTCACAATTGTCTTCAACAATCACATCTGGAAGAGGTTGAATTCTTTTAACAACATCCTTGTATTCCTCTCTATTTCGACGATAAAAGATTTGACCATCGGGGAAAGCGTATTTCTTCAAAACAAACTTGTCCTTTTCAACATCTTTAGCATTTTTATGAGAGCTTAAATAGCATATTTTTGCTCCTCGTCCCTTCCATTCCTGTAATTTCTTAACAGCGTTGCCGACAGGAATGTATAATGCGGAATCATGAAGAGATTCATCACCCTCGATAACTTGCCTAATTATTTCTTCTCGAGTAAAACCCTTAGCATTTTTGTGCATTATAGTTGTTCCGTGTAAGAAAACGAGTATTTTCATATTTATAAAAAAATTCGTTAATAAATCAAAGATTATAGAGGAGATAAGGTACTATAACTAGAGGTCATAGTCCAGTGGTTAGGACACATTAGCCTGTTTTGTTACGTCAGTACACAAACCAATCGCAGGGACTTTTCATTGGCGCGAAGCTAGTTAGTTAGTCACTTTTGGAGACAAACTCTTTCAGCCTTCTCCCAAACACTTCTCTGGCTAAAAGCACCCTTCTCTGGCATTTGAGGCATTTCAGGCCGATGTCGGCGCCCACCCTCACCACTTCCCACTCATAGCTACCGCAGGGGTGCGCTTTGCGCAGCCGGACTACATCACCGAGCTTTAAGTCTATAGTCATTGATTTGACTGCGGATTTTTTCAGCCACGTTTCTAGCTGCTTGGGCAAAGTCCTTTTCCTTGGAGGCATAAAGAATTTGCCGCGACACATTGATAATCGCCTTCTCGCCCCGGCTATCCACTCCGTAGCCAACTGCCGAAGCCAGGTCCCCTCCCTGAGCGCCAATGCCCGGGATAAGCAAAGGCATTTCGGGGCAAATTGAGCGGACTTTCTTTAATTCTTCAGGATAGGTCGCCCCGACGACCAGGCCGATGTTGCCATGAATATTCCATTCTTTAGCTTTTTGGGCTACTGCTTGGTATAACGGCAAGCCATTGGTGTGAAGGTCCTGGAAATCGGCGGCTCCGCGGTTTGATGTTCGGCACAGGATAAATATCCCTTTATCCTGATAGTTAATAAAAGGCTCTACAGAATCGAAGCCCAGGTAGGGATTGACAGTAGCGGCATCGAAGTCCAGAACCGAAAAGAGAGCCCTGGCATAAGCCCTAGCAGTGTTGCCGATGTCGCCGCGCTTGGCATCACCAATTACAGGAATATCACCGGGTATGTATTTAACGGTCTTCTCCAGGATAGCCAGCCCTTCAGTTCCTAAGGCTTCATAGAAGGCTAGATTGGGCTTATAGGCACAGACCAGGTCGCTGGTGGCTTCGATAATGGTTTTGTTGAATTGTAGAACATCTACGCTGGGCATAAGCTCCGGGTCGGGGTCCAGTCCGATGCACAGCAAGCTCTTGTTTTTTCGGCTGGAGTTAAGCAGTTTATCGGTGAACTTCATTGCCGTAACTCAGATAATATCAGGCGATTGGCTTACATTCTACTATATTAGGAGGACACTGTGCAGCTCTTTCCTTTATTCGTGTCAAGAGCTACAATGGAGACGTGCGTGACCTGATTACTGATGCCTTGAAAAGCCATGGTGCCGACTATATTGAAATCCATTTTGAGGAGAGCCA
>JBEKTM010000085.1:0-13889 GCA_049516035.1 Dehalococcoidia bacterium | reverse complement strand
ATTGTCCATGTGGAAGCAACCGATGAGGCAGCCCACGCCGGCTTGGTTAAGGATAAAATAGAGGCTATCGAGATGGTAGATAAAGAGATTGTGGCCCGGCTCCGTTCCTGGGATAAAGACGCCCTTCGGGTGCTAATTCTGCCTGACCACTCCACTCCGATCGAGATTCAAACCCATGTTGCTGACCCCGTTCCATTCATGCTCTGGGGACCGGGATTCACCCCTACAGGTCGGGGTGGGGCGAAGAGATTTACCGAAGCAGAGGCTAAAAATACAGGTGTTTTTATCAAAGAAGGCTATAATATTATGGGCAAGCTGATAGAGGCAAAGAGATGGCACTGATAGTTCAGAAGTATGGTGGCAGCTCAGTGGCTGATGCCGAGAAGATCAAGAATGTCGCCAGGCGCGTTGCCAAAGCTAAAGACGAAGGAAATCAAGTGGTGGTGGTTGTTTCCGCCATGGGAGACACCACTGATGACTTAATTAAATTGGCTTATCAGATCAGCGAACAGCCGAGTGACAGGGAATTCGACGTCCTTTTGTCCACCGGAGAGATAGTTTCCAGCACCCTTTTAGCCATGGCGTTAGGGAGTTTAGGCTATAAGGCAATTAGCCTTAGTGGCGCTCAGGCGGGCATACATACTGATTCCAGTTACAGTCGAGCTCGGATTCTCCGCATCGACACGAAACGAGTGGCCAGCGAGTTAAGAAAGGGAAATATTGTCATTGTAGCTGGATTTCAGGGAGTGAGCGGGAAAAGGGACATTACCACTTTAGGCCGCGGCGGTTCTGACACTACCGCAGTTGCTCTGGCTGTTAGCCTGGGCGCTGAGATCTGCCAAATATACACCGACGTTGAAGGCGTTTTTACCGCTGACCCCCGTCTTGTTCCCCAAGCAAAAAAGTTAAGGGATGTTGGCTATGAAGAGATGTTAGAACTGGCTACCTATGGAGCCAGGGTAATACATAATCGAGCAGTAGAACTGGGCTGGTTATACAACATGCCTATATTAGTGGCTTCTAGCTTTAGCGACAGCCCGGGTACTACTATTTGTAAGGAGGCCTCTATGGAAGTAAAAAACAAGGTCAGTGGTATTGTCCATGATACCAATGTGGCTAAAGTCACCGTCGTCGGAGTTCCCGACCATCCTGGCATCGCTGCAGCAATTTTCGAGCCCCTGGCGAGAGCTAATATAAGTATAGATACCATTGTTCAGAATGCCAGCGTCAATAATATTACTGATCTCACGTTTACGGTGGCCCGGAGTGATTTGCTTAAGGCGATGTCCATCGTGGAGCCAGTGGTTAAATCCGTGGGTGGCAAGCAATGTGTTACCGATTCTACATTGGCCAAAGTCAGCATCGTAGGTACTGGCATGCAAAATACACCGGGCTATGCTGCCAGAATGTTTCGCGCTCTCTATGAGCATGGCATTAACATCCAGTTAATTACCACTTCCGAGATAAGGATAACCTGTATTATTTCTGAAGATAGAGTTAAGGACGCTGTTCAGACACTACATCAAGCTTTCGAGCTGGAGAAAGAAACTTGACAATTTTGGCCTGACATCATTAACTAATAAGTTTTATGGAAATGTATATAGCCTCTTACCAACAGGAAGAAGAAGATAAAGCCCGACTAAGACAGCGACTGAGCAAGGAAGCCATTGATTTAGCCCTTCAGGGAAAGTGGGAGGAAGCTGAAGCGATAAATAGGGACATAATTGAGAAATTTCCTTCTGATGTCGAGGCTTATAATCGCCTTGGCCGAGCTTTGACAGAATTAGGAGATTTTGACGGAGCTAAGGAAGCCTATCTTAAGGCTCTGGAGCTCACCCCTGAGAATGCTATTGCCAAGAAAAATCTTGCCCGTTTAACTAGCTTGTCAGAGTCTATGGCGACCTTGAGCAGCAATCCTCGGAAAGCTTCAACCGCGAAAGCTCAAGCGCGAAGAGTTGCTCTTGACCTTTTCATAACTGAGATAGGCAAGGCTGGAGTGGTGAATCTTCATAATGTGGCTTCGGTCGACGTCTTAGCTAAGATGGGATTTGGTGACCAAGTGCACCTGAAAGCAAGAAAACAACACTTGACTATGACGAATGAGGATGGGAAATATTTGGGTGAGGTAGAGCCGAGACAAGGATTGCGTCTCATTAAACTAATGCGAGGTGGAAATAAATACGATGCAGCAATCCTCAACGTAGCAGGCGATAAAGTACAGGTGCTTATTAAAGAGGTATATCAACATCCCAGTCAGGTGGGACATCCTTCCTTCCCTGTTAAAGCCACAGAGCACCTGCGCACGCGCATTAAAGAAAGTCTTCTCAGACGAGGAATCATTACTGACGAAAGTGAGGCCTCATCTGAGGCCGAATATTTTGAGGAAGAAGAAGAACTTGGCCCTGAAGAGGAATCTCTGCCTGAAGGTTTCACCGTCGTTGGTGAAGATGGTGAAAGAGGAATCGAGATCTAATGGAAGCTGCAATAGTAAAGCCTGTCGATATAGAAGAGGAGATGAAAAACTCCTATCTGGACTACGCCATGAGCGTCATCGTCTCCCGAGCCCTGCCTGATGTGCGTGATGGCTTAAAGCCAGTACAGCGACGCGTATTGTACTCTATGGACGGCTTGGGGCTACGATACAACAGCCCCTACAAAAAGAGTGCCCGCATTGTCGGTGAAGTCATGGGGAAATATCATCCCCACGGAGATGCCCCCATATATGAAGCCATGGTACGCATGGCTCAGGATTTCTCTCTGAGATATCCCTTGGTTGATGGGCAGGGTAATTTCGGCAGCATCGACAATGACCCACCAGCAGCAATGAGATATACCGAAGCTCGCTTTTCCAAAATTGCCGAGGAAATGCTAGTTGATATCGAAAAAAATACCGTCAACTTTGTTCCCAACTTTGATGACTCTCTCCAGGAACCTTCTGTTTTACCCGCCAGGTTACCTAACTTGCTAGTTAATGGTTCTTCAGGCATAGCCGTGGGGATGACGACAAACATTCCTCCTCACAACCTGGGCGAGATATGTGATGCTGTTGCCCATATAATCGACAATCCTCAAGCTACGGTAGAGGAACTACTGGAGTTGGTCAAAGGCCCTGATTTTCCCACTGGCGGGATAATCTGGGGGAAAGGGGGCATAGACAACGCTTATACTACTGGACAAGGGAAAATTATACTTCGAGCTAAAGCCAAAGAACTGACTACCAAGGCGGGCAAGAAACAAATAATTATTACTGAACTTCCCTATCAGGTCAACAAGGCAGCTTTAGTAGAGAAGATAGCCGAGCTGGCTAAAGTGAAGAAAATTGCGGGGATAGCCGAGGTGCGTGATGAGTCGGATAGGGAAGGCATGCGCATTGTTATTGAACTCAAAAAAGAGGCTCAACCTCGACAGGTACTTAACAACCTCTACAAGTACACCACAATGCAATCTGCCTTTTACATCAATATGGTTGCATTGGTTGATGGACAACCTAAAATAATTAATCTTAAAGAGGCGCTAACTTTTTACATTGACTTTCGTTTTCAAGTTATTACCAAGAGGTCTCAATTTGAGCTAGATAAGGCAAAGGATAGGGCTCATATACTCGAAGGCTTCAGAATCGCCCTTAATAACTTGGAGCAGGTAATCAAGATTATTCGACAGTCTCAAACCGTAGAGGCCGCTCGTGCCAATTTAATGGCAGCTTTTACTATGTCACAGATTCAAGCACAAGCTATCCTTGATATGCCACTTCGTAGATTGGCTAAGCTAGAGCAAGACAAAATAACTGAAGAATATGCCTCTGTGATAAAAAATATTTCCTATCTTGAAGATTTATTAGCTAACCCTAGGAAAGTATTTTCACTTGTTGCCCAGGATGCTGAAGAGCTTAAATCCAATTATGGTGATTCCCGGCGAACTGTAGTGAAAGCAGAGGAAATCGAAGAATTTCGTACAGAAGACCTTGTCCCTCATGAGGCAATGGTAGTTACCTTGACTAACAGGGGGTTCATCAAGAGGATCCCTGCCAACACTTATCGGCTGCAACACCGTGGTGGAAAAGGCATCATAGGAATGGTAACCCGGGGTGGCGATACAGTGAACCACATCTTAGTAACCGATACCCATGATAACCTCTTTTTCTTTACCAGCACTGGCAAGGTTTACTGTCTTAAGTGCTACGAGGTTCCCGAGGATTCCTCTCGCATGGCCAAGGGGATAGCCTTGGTCAATTTATTGCCTATTAACTTGGAAGACGAAGTAACTGTGTTATTAGCCATCACAAGCTTTCCTGCGAACAAATTCTTATTAATGGCTACTAAAGGTGGCGTGATAAAAAAGACTACCCTGGGCGCGTTTGCTTCGATAAGGAGGAATGGCATTATCGCCATGGGGCTCAGAAATAAGGATAAGCTAACCTCAGCTGGTGTAGTGGCCGATGAAGATGAGGTCATCATGGTGAGTCGAAATGGGAAGGCTATTAGATTTCAGGTCAAGGGCTTGAGGATTGCGTCCCGAACCAGTGGCGGTGTTCGTGGTATTCGTCTTGTTGACGATTATGTTGTTGGTATGGGCATTGTCCTCCCCGATGCCTATGTACTCACAGTGACCGAAAAAGGATTTGGCAAGCTGACACCGATAAAAAATTATCCTGTTCACAATAGGGGAAGCAAGGGAGTGAGGACATACAGGGTTAACCCCAAAACGGGTAATCTAGCTGAACATCCCTATGGAGCAGGTCTCAATTCAGAGCAGGAACGGCCGGGGAGCCAGGCTAATGGGCTTAGCTGAAGATGATAGCGTGGCTTCAGCCACCTGGGTTTTCCGGCAGAATTAAATCTTGCGAAATCAGCTTTAGCCCCTTTGGGGAAATACAATACCTAAACTCTAAATTATAAACGAATTTGAGTTGAGAATTGAGAAAGTAGGATTTCAGGTGGGATGATGGAGATTGTTCGAGAATTAGCTTTGACCTTCGTCCCTCTTTTCTTCGCCATGGATGCCGTGGGGAATTTGCCTATCTTTCTTGCTTTGACGCAAGAAGTAGGGGCTACGCGTCGTAGACAGACAGTAAATTTGGCTACACTTACCGCCCTTGGTGTAGGTCTGGGATTTGTTGCTGTTGGCAAAGCTATCTTTTCGCTTTTGGGTATTGAGGTGGCTGATTTCTTAATGGCGGGTGGCATCATTTTGCTGATTTTGGCCATCAGGTATTTAATCACCGGTAAGATGGTAGAAAACCAGGATTTATCAGCCTCCGAGACGGTAGGCGTTGTACCTTTGGGCACTCCTCTGGTTGTCGGGCCAGCGGTACTTGCTACCTTGCTATTGCTTATTGGCAAGTATCGTATCCCCATTGTGCTGTCTTCCTTTATTCTTAATCTAGCGATACAGTGGGTACTTTTCAAACAAGCTGACCGAATTGTAAATTTCTTAGGACGTACCGGCGCGAACGCTGTATCCAAAATAGCTATGTTACTTTTAGCTGCTATCGCGGTGAAGATGATTCGCGAGGGTGTTTTGACAATTTTAGGCTGAGCTTCAGAGGCTGCAGCTATTGACACGCCCTGCTATGTGATATAGATTTAATGTAAGGAGGTGAATATGTTTTGCTCTAAATGTGGCGCAGAAAATCCTGATGGGGCTAAGTTTTGCTCCAAGTGTGGCGCTGGGCTTGGTGCCCCTGCGAAGCCATCTGCAGGTGCAGCTGCAGGTGCAACTAAGCCCGAGGCGGAGAGTAGCACAGGTATGACAGCCAATGTAGCCGGGCTTCTTTGCTATGTGGCTATGTGGATAACGGGAATAATTTTCGTGGTCCTGGAAAAGAAGAGCACCTTCGTTAAATTCCATGCCTGGCAATCCATTATGACCTTCGGTGTGCTGACCGTGGTTCAGATTATTCTGTCGATAATCGGTACTATCGCCTGGACTATATCTCCGTTGGGGGGGCCATGGTTGTTTGCACATGTCCTGGGCATTATTGTCTGGGTGATAACTGTGGGCTTGTGGATTGCCCTCATGCTTCTGGCGTATCAGGGCAAAATGTGGAAGGTCCCCTTGGCAGGCAATTGGGCTGAGAAGCAAGCCAACAAATAAAGTTTTTAAGGACTCGGTGCCCCAAGCCTGATAAATCAGGCAACTGCGGCTAATTTTTTAGCGTCGCTGGTGGAGAGTTCTGTCTCGGAAAATCCTGCCTTAATTATGCTATTGTACTATAGACAGCCACTTTGTGTGCTGTAAAAAATTGATATTTTACTCGTGATTTGGCGCAAAAATCTCCTTTGGGGATTGGGTGGAGGGGTGTATAATAAGAGCATATGGGTTCTGAGGTTTTTTACCGCAAGTGGCGGCCACAAACCTTAAGTGAGGTGCTGGGACAAGAGCCTGTGACTCAGACTCTGCGTCATGCTGTGGAGAGTGGGAAGATAGCTCATGCTTATCTTTTTTGCGGTCCACGAGGTACAGGCAAAACCAGCACGGCGCGCATCTTAGCCAAAGCAGTCAACTGTCCTAATCAAGCAGGTGGCGAGCCGTGCAATGCTTGCGATATGTGTCGTTCAATCACTGAGGGCAGGGCTTTGGATGTAATAGAGATAGATGCTGCCAGCAATCGTGGCATTGATGAAATCCGTAGTCTGAGGGAAAAGGCAAATTACGCCCCTAGCCTTTCTCGCTACAAGGTATACATCATAGACGAAGTCCACATGCTTACCGAGGCAGCTTGCAATGCCTTGTTGAAGACATTGGAGGAACCACCGCCACATGTAATCTTTGTTTTAGCTACCACAGAAGCACACAAGGTGATAGCCACTATAGTATCGAGATGTCAGCGGTTTAATTTCCATCGCCTGGGGCAAACCGAGATAATGGATAAACTCAAGATAATATGCAAGAAAGAGGGAATTCACATTGAGCATGGTTCCTTAGAGCTTATTGCTCGTGCTGCTACCGGGAGCCTTCGAGATGCCGAAAATATTTTACAACAGATGATTGCTTACCATGGCAACCAAATTGAGCTTGATCAGATTCAAGCGGAGCTTGGTATCAGCTGGGATTCACGGGTTAGACAACTAGCACGATGTGTGGTCAGTAGGGATGTGGCTGCTGGGCTAAAAGTCATAAATAGCCTCAATAGCGATGGTGTTGACCTTCGTCAGTTTAACGTGGGCTTGATAGAATACCTTCGGGGATTATTGCTGGCTAAATCCCGATGCGAAGAGGCTCTGGATGTTACCAGCGAAGATTTAGCTGAAATGGGAAGCCTTGCGACCAATGCTACTCTGGATTATCTGCTTAAGGCAGTGAAGGCTTTCTCCAGCATAGATTTTCGAAGTGATAATTACTCCGCTTTGTCCTTAGAATTGGCTTTACTGGGTTGTGCTTTGTCTCCACCCACGGGACAAGAGCAGCTAACTACAACTAAACCTTCGGAGGTAGCGAATGCTACTAAGATAACTGAGTCCCCCAACAGAGTCGGAGACTGAGATTGCCGACAAAGAGATTCCTCAGGACATTGATTATCTGCGTAGCCGTTGGAGGGAGTTCATTAAATCCTTGCGCGGGGAAGGTTCCAGCGGCAATTTGGATGCTTTTTTACGTAGCGCCTGTGACCCCGTAGCTCTTGAGGATGATACACTGGTGTTAGGTTTCTATTATTCCTTCCATAAGGAGAAAATCGAAGACGCTAAATACCGGCATCTGGTGGAGAAAAAGCTTAAGGAGGTCTTTGGTCGGCCCTATCAGATACGGTGTATTTTAGTTGATTCTAAAAAAGAAATTCCGTCCCAGGCAAGGACACAAAATCCGGTAATTAAAGCTGCTCTGGAAATGGGAGCCCGGATTAGTGAAGAGGAGTTGTCATCCTGAGAGAACGAAAGGAACGAAATGGATAAGTCAATACTGCGTCAAGCCCAGCAACTTCAGGCAAAGTTGGCTAAAGCCCAAGAGGAATTAGGCAGCCTTACTGTGGAAGCTACCAGTGGAGGTGGCGCTGTCAAGGTGGTGATGGATGGACACCAGAAGGTGCATTCTGTCGAGATATCTCCCGAAGTGGTGGCAGCAGGAGATATTGAGTTACTGCAAGATTTGGTCATGACTGCTGTTAACGAGGCTATTACCAAGTCGCAGGAGCTTGTTAGTAAGCATCTTAGTAGTTTGACCGGTGGTCTCAATATACCGGGGTTAATTTAGGCAAAAGTCTGGAGATTCTTTGCTGCTCTCAGAATGACCATAAGGTAAAAGTCAGGGAAAATGAGCTTTGTCGCTGAGCCTATAGCTAGATTAATTGAAGAATTAAATAAGCTGCCTGGTATCGGGCCAAAAAGTGCCAAAAGGCTAGCTTATCATATCTTGCGCAGCTCTGATGAAGAAGCCAAGGCTCTAGCCGAGGCTATCTTAACACTGAAGGCCAAGATAAAGCTTTGTTCGGTTTGTTTTGACAACACTGATTGTGACCCTTGCCGTATTTGTCAAGACAAGGAACGTGACCATTCTAGAATCTGTGTTGTGGAGAAACCTTCAGATATTCTCCCTTTAGAGCAGACGGGGAAATATAACGGTGTTTACCATGTGCTTCATGGGACTATCAACCCGACAGAGGGTATAGGACCTGAGGAGTTAAAAATAAGGGAGCTTCTGGCTCGTCTCAAAGATGGCTCAGTAACCGAAGTGATTGTGGCAACCAATCCCAATGTAGAGAGCGAAACTATGGCTATGTATTTGCAACGGATTATCACGCCTCTGGGCATTCGCGTCACTCGCTTAGCTCGCGGCTTGCCCTTCGGTGCTGAGCTCGAATATGCTGATGACCTAACCTTGGGGCAAGCGCTGGAAAACAGGCGCGAATTCTGACAAGGTATACACAGTAACACTTCGAAGGTAAAATAGAAATGTCGCAATAGGCAAGCTTTCTCAAAAACGCTTGACACTGCTGAAACTATGATATAATAATAGAGGATAGGCTCTTGGAAAATTCAATCTGTTATCCCGCCTGTCCTATGTTTTAATTGGAGGAGAGGAGCAGAAGTGACAACCTGGTGGGGAAGAGAGATTGCAGGGAGGCATGGGAGGGTGCCTTTAGCTGGTCACGGACTAATCAGTAGTGAAACCGACCTTGAGAAGGTCGGTTTTGCGTTTCCTAGAGATTACGATACTTGTCAAGCTGATAGTTGCGCAACAGGTTGCCCACTAGATCTGCAGTTGGGGCCGCGGTAAGGCAATGAATAAGTGGTAAGAGTAAGAAATGAAAAGACAACTTAGTATTCTATTTGTCCTGGTGCTGGTGGTGAGCCTGGGGTTGGTGACCGCAGTGCCAGTTTTGGCAGCTGGCAACGTTATTCACGTGCCTGGTGACTACCCCACTATCCAGGCCGCTATTGACGCTGCTTCGGATGGCGACACCATCGTAGTGGCAGCGGGGTCGTATAACGAGAACGTAGTCATTGACAAGTCGTTGACCTTACAGGGCGCCCAGGCCGGAGTTGACGCACGAACACGCAGCGGCGCTGAGACGATTATTAAACCAAGTGGGGGAACAGGGATCAAAATAATTACCGCTGCCAACCGTGTCGTCGTCATAGATGGTTTAACGGTGCAGAACACCGAGCATGGAATCACAACTCCAGAGCCCACAATGGCGGCTGATATTACCGTTAAAAACGTACGCGCCTTGCACTGCAATAACTTCAGTATTAGCCTCACCTTCACCTTGAAAACGACGGTTGAGTATTGCTATGTGGAAGGTGCGACGCAAGCCATTAACGCGGGCGCCCTTGATCCATTTCCTCCCACTGTAGCAACCTTCAGGAACAACGAGGTCGTTAACGCAGAGTTTGGCATCACCGGCTACCTCAAAGATTCGCTTATTGAAGGCAACCGGATAAGGGACTTCGCTAAGGGGGGCACAGGCATCAGCGGGCAGTTCTATAACACCGAAATTAAGAATAACACGGTAACTGGTTATGTTAAGGGCGCGGGCCTGAGTTTCGCGTCGCACTACGGCCGGGACCTTTCTCAGAATGTGACTGTGGCAGGCAATAATTTCACAGGGAATTCTTGGGGTATCTATGTGTTTGATACGCAGACAACGCTTACCAGAATCACCGTTGATTTCAACAACCTCGACGGCAACTCGAAGTATGGTGTGTGGAACGAGGGAGGCCAGACGCTGGACGCCACCAAGAACTGGTGGGGCGATGCCAGCGGACCTAGTGGCATAGGACCTGGTGATGGCGCTGCCACTTCCACAAGGGTGCTTTACTCGCCATGGCTGGGCGCTGAGCCCGGCACTGCACCAATGACCTGGGCTGTGGACCCCACTGGGCTTATCCAAGACGCTATTGATGCCGCAGACCCTGCCGACACCATCGTAGTGACGGATGGGGAATACCAGCAGGCTTTGAATATTGACAAGTCTCTGACACTAAAGTCAACAAGTGGCTATGAGGGGACCACTATTGTCGGCTCTGTCAGCATAGGACTGTATGCTAACACAGTGTACTTTGGCGGGAATAAGACTGGGTTCACTATCGATGCTAATGGCGGTGACTTTGCCATATGGCTTTCCGGCAACAACGGAAGTAAGGTCACTATCAGTCAGAATATCCTCACTGGCGCTAAGGCTGGCATAACTACTCAGAATAGCCTGCTGAACAACAGCACCATCACTATTGAGTACAGCAGAATCTACAAAAATAACTATGGAATCTATCTGGAATCCGTTGCCGGCGGTAGCAGTGTGCTCATCAACCACAACAGCCTCGCTGGAAACAATAATTACGGCCTCTACGTCAAAAATAGCACCATTACAATTGACGCCACCAACAACTGGTGGGGACATGCCAGCGGACCCAGTGGGGGCGTGATCGATCCCGTTACCGCAAGAATTGCGAACGGCACCGGAGTCGCTGTTTCAGGAAATGTCCACTTTGACCCCTGGCTGACGGCTTATCTATGTACCCTTACAATCTCCAGCACAGGTGGAGGGGCAGTAGTCATGCCTGGCGAGGGAACCTTTAAATATGACTCAGGAACGGTGGTCCAATTGATAGCGACGACAAGTTCTTTCTTCTATCAGTTCAACAAGTGGACTGGTGATGTGCGTAACGTTGTCAATGTCAACGCCGCCACAACCAACGTCACTATGAACGACGACTACCTCATCACTGCCAATTTCAAGGGTTTTTGGGAGTGCTTCATCGCCACCGCTGCCTACGGCACCCCTACAGCCAAGGAAATAGACATCCTGAGAGAATTCAGAGACACGGTCTTGCTGCCTAACAGCCTGGGCGTCAGGTTTGTATCCTTTTATTACAAGACTAGCCCGCCGATAGCCAGGTTTATTTCCCAACACGAGCTCTTGAGAACAGTGGTCAGGGTGGGCTTTGTTGACCCGATTGTGAGAATATTGACCCGGACCCACAATTTGTGGTCGGTAAGAAACCCATGATTGTACCGGTAATCTCCAGCACCAAGTGAACGGTGAAGGTACCCATTGAAGTTGAGACAAGGCCGACGAAAATTCTGAAAAATTGATTGATTATGTAGAGAATATGATACAATAATTTAGGAAATTACGATATGTGCATTTACTTAACAGGATCTTAATACAAGTAGCTTAATATATTATGAACTAGAGATATTGGCAAAACTAAGCTGTTAATTGGGGGGGTATTTATTGGGGGTGAGGAGCAAGAGTGACAGAGTGGTGAAGAATGGATATTGTAGGGAGCAATGAAGTAGTGTCTTTAGCTGGTCACGCTGTAGCTAACAATGAAACCGACCTTTTGAAGGTCGGTTTTGTGTTTTTAAGGAGGGTGATGCTTATGGAAACGAGAATTGTGCGATAGACCCTTGGGCGAAGGACGGTAAGGCAATAAAAGGAGGAAAGGAAAAAGTGAAAAAGATAAAGATATTTAGTATCCTGTTTGCCCTGGTGCTGGTGGTGAGCCTGGGGCTGGTTATGACGACGCCCGTTCTGGCAGGCACCATTAGATATGTGCCCAGTGTGTATCCCACTATCCAGGCCGCCATTAATGCTAGCTCAGCTGGCGACACCATCATGGTGGCGGCGGGGAACTACGACGCCTTCATGGTGTATGGGAAGACAAATATAAGCATAATCGGCGCTGAGGGGGCAACCGTTACTACCGCAGCCAATTATTCGTTTTACCTCGGGCCATTTTTGGCGAACGCATGGGTCATGGCTGCAGTATATAATTCAACAAACATCAATATTAAAGGGATTAACTTTGATGGAGCCGGGGTCGGTGGAAAAGCAAGCGTTGGCGGCATCGCCTACGTTGACAGCACCGGGAAAATTGCTGACCTGACGGTGGCAAACATTGTCGGCACCGAATACGGGATGGGGGTGGTTATCGCAGATTATTGGGGCACCTCTACTGTAGAGGTGGCAGGGACCACCATCTCTAACAACAATTATGCAGGCATAGGTGTTTGCTCTAATTCTACCCAGAAAGTTCACTTCAACAACATCGTCGGCAACACTAATCTTGGTGCGTATAACTGTGGAGGCGGGACAGTGAACGCCACCTACAACTGGTGGGGCAATGCCAGCGGACCTTCCGGATACGGACCTGGTGATGGCGACGCTATCAGCGATAATGTGGATTTCGAGCCCTGGCTGGGAGCCGGAGTAGCTGAAGTAGTAACAGGAACAGTGACCGGTTACGGCGTCGTTGATGCTATAGCCCAGGCTGACACCGAGGTCGTGGTAAACGGTACAGCTAACGTGACCATCTTTAAATACGCTAGTGACCCACACGCCTCATCTGGCATCGGGATTCTCGCTCCCCTCGATCTCTTCGCATTGGATACATCCTTCCAGTCACTGAATCTCTGGATCGACGTCCTTGTTACCGATACTACGCCTGACACCGTGCTTGAGGTAGATCTTTACTATACCGATGCAAATGTAACTGCGGCGGGCCTTAACGAATCATCGCTGCGGCTCTTGTGGCACAATCCGAATGTCTCCGAGTGGGAACCGTGCTCAAACACCTCAGTCAATACCGCCAGCACCACGAAGGACGGCCGTCACTACAGCGGTTATATATGGGCGAAAGTAAGCACTGATACCACGCCATCTCTGTCAGACCTAGATGGAAGGGAATTTGGTGGTTATGGACATCCGCCGACACCAGGAGGTGGTTGCTTTATCGCCACCGCAGCCTACGGTACCAACACGGCCAGGCAACTGGACATTCTGAGAGAGTTCAGAGACACGATCCTGCTGCCCAACAGCCTTGGCGCTAAATTTGTAACCTTCTATTACAGAACCAGCCCTCCCATAGCCAACTTTATCTCTCAACACGAGGTCCTGAGAACAGTGGTAAGGGTGGGTGTTGTTGACCCGATTGTGAAAATACTAACCTGGACCCACAACTTATGGGCGGCGGAAGGCTCCTGAGCGTAACCACAACCCCGGTCGCTAGTGAGCGCCACGGGAGTCAAGAGAAACGGTGTGAGAGCCGAGGCTGAGCCTCGGCTCTCACTTTAGGGCGTTCTTGGCTTAATTATTATGGCACGCTGGATTGCTATGGCGGTAGTCATTATGGTTGGGGCACGCGCTGGAAAACAGGCGAGAATTCTGATAAAGTGTACACAGCGGCACCTCAAAGATAAAACAGAAATTCCGTAAGAGGTAGGCCTTTCTTAAAAACCTAAAGGGTTTTCTCGTTTATCAGCTATGTATTATTAACAAAGGAGGAATAGAACATGGCAAATCTAAAACAAGTTGATGAAGCATTGACTTATTATTTGCGGCCACAAACCTTTCCACTCGCCATCCGGATGTGCGAATCTGAAAAAGAACTTCCTGACAAGACTAAGATACCCCAAAAGGACTTGGGAATAACTATTTCATTGTGCCACGC
>JBEKTM010000084.1:0-6468 GCA_049516035.1 Dehalococcoidia bacterium | reverse complement strand
GGGAGAATAGCTTGAAAGCGGCGGTCTCGCCCTTGTTTAGCTGAGCCGCCGGCTGAGTCACCTTCCACCAGGTAAATCTCGCATTTTGCTGGCTCTTTCTCGGAGCAATCGGCTAGTTTCCCGGGCAGGGTTGATGTTTCGAATCCAGTCTTCTTTAAAACGAGGTCACGAGCTTTACGTGCCGCCTCTCTGGCTCTAGCGGAGGTGAGACACTTCTCTATGATTGCCTTGGCCTCGTTGGGGTGTTGCTCGAGGTAGAGGGACAGGCTATTGGCTACAGCGGATTCAACCTGACTTTTTACCTCGGGATTGCCCAGCCTGGCCTTGGTTTGCCCTTCAAATTGGGGCTGGGGCAGTTTTACACTGATGATGGCCACTGCCCCTTCGCGCACATCTTCCCCGGTTAAGTTGGGGTCAGTATCTTTTAAAACCTTCGTATTACGGGCATAATCGTTGAAAACTCGGGTTAATGCTGAACGGAAGCCGGTAAGGTGGCTGCCTCCGTCTCTGGTATTAACACAGTTGGCGAAGGAGATAGTGGATTCGGTGAAGCTATCGTTATATTGTAGAGCTGCTTCTATTACGGTGCTATCTATCATGGTGGAGATATAAATAGGGTAGGGGTGAATAACAACCCTGTTTTTGTTCAGGCGGCGAATATAACTAGCTATTCCCCCATCGAAGTAGAACGCCTTCTCTTGATTGGCTCTCTCGTCTTTAAACGCTATTTCTACCCCTTTATTCAGGTAAGCCAGTTCCCTTAATCGCTGGCAAGCCATGTCGAAATCGTAGTCAATACTCTCGAAGATTTCCTTATCAGCAAGGAAGGAAATTGAAGTGCCTGTGTCCTGGGCGTCGCCAACAATTTCTATGTCGCCTTGGGGCACCCCTTGGTGATATTCCTGGCAGTAGATTTTTCCCTGGCGTTTAACCTCAGCCTTAAGCCAGGAAGATAAGGCATTTACCACGGAAGCACCAACGCCGTGGAGTCCACTGGATACACCATAGACATGATTGCTGAACTTGGCTCCAGCGTGCAGGCGAGTTAAGACTGCCTCCAGGGCTGTGATATCTTGTCCCGGGATATTTTCGGTAGGGATACCGCGTCCATTATCAATTACTGTGACGCTGTTATCTTCATGAATTGTTATTTCAATGTGGTCACAGCAGCCGGCCATGGCTTCGTCTATGCTGTTATACACTATCTCGTAGAGGATTTGGTGTAATCCGTATTTATCGGTGCCGCCAATATACATTCCTGGTCGTAAGCGTACGGCCTTGATTTCATCTAAAATCTGGATATCTTTGGCGGTATATTCCGAGCTTGGGCGGTTGTTTATGTCATTTTGAGACATGGGTAATCTGTTTCCGAGTACATTTGCTGAAGTGCAAAATTAGGCTGAGAGAGGAACAACATAGGCTTCCATTCGAGGTCAATAGCATATTAAAAGTATATTATATCACACTTTGCGCTGTTTGAGAAATCCGGCTATTTCAGCTAGCGGAATGGTTTTCTGTTCTCCGCTTCTCATGTCCCGCAGCATCACATTGTGCTGGCTGATCTCTTGTTCGCCGAGGATAAGGGCGTAGGCAATTTCTAAGGAATTGGCCTGTCTCAGCTGTCCTCTCAAGCTCTTATCACCTGTAGCCATGATAACAGCAATGCCGGCTTTACGTAACTCCGAAGCCAGCTTCATCGCCTCAATCTTGGCTTCTTCTTCCAAGTAGGCGATGAAAGCATCAGGCTTGGGCAATGCCGGAATATCTAATTTCTGTTTCTTTAAATTCAAGATTATTCTTTCCAGCCCGGCTGCAAAGCCCACCGCCGGAGTAGGTTTTCCTCCTAATTCCTCGATGAGGTTATCATACCGACCACCTCCGCCAAGCGTGCTTTGCCCGCCTTTATCTCGAGGTTCCACCTCGAACACCGTCCTGGTGTAATAGTCCAAGCCACGGACCAGTCTAGGATTCAATCGGAAGGGGATGCTCATTGCCCTTAAATATTTTTGAACACTTTGGAAGTGGAGTTGGCATTCAGGGCATAGGTAATCGGTGATTTTCGGTGCGGTTTTAGCTATCTCCTGGCAGGAGGGTTTCTTGCAGTCAAGCAGGCGCAGCGGGTTCTTGACCAGACGAGCTTTGCAATCGGGGCAAAGATGGTCTGTATAACCTGAATAATGCTGCTTCAGTACTTCTAAATACCCGGGGCGGCAAAGCTTACAGCCAATGCTGTTGAGTTGGATAGTGAATCGAGAGAGCCCTAATGAGTAAAAGAATTGTCGAGCCATTTCAATTACTTCAGCATCAAGGGCAGGGTCAGCCTCCCCTAAAGCCTCAAAGCCGAATTGGTGATGTTGGCGATATCTCCCAGCTTGGGGGCGCTCATACCTGAAGGCTGGGCCAATGTAATAAAGCTTCACAGGTTGAGGTAAGTTAAATAATCCATGCTCTAGATAAGCTCGGCAAACTGGCGCTGTTCCCTCTGCCCTTAAAGCCAATTCCTGTCCGCTTTTATCTGCGAAGATATACATTTCCTTGTCGACGATATCTGTCCCTCCAGCCACAGTTTTAGTGAAAATCTGGGCATCTTCGAATACCGGCGTACTTAATGGTTGGTAGCCATAGAGCTGGCATAAGGAAGCAGCCTTTTCCTCTACGTATTTCCAGTAGGCATGCTCTTCTGGCAGGATGTCGAATGTTCCCCGAGGTGCTTTATGCACAGAAATCCTCCTTATCTGTCTGTTAGTTTACCATAATTACTGATTTGCGTTAGTTTTGCTCTTGCAGTATTATGAATTAGATGGAAGGTAATGCACTTATAGAAAAGGCTGGCACCTACCTGCCTGAAGATAAGGTAGCTCTGGTTAAAGCAGCTTACGAATTTGCTGCCAAAGCTCACCAGGGGCAAACGCGTAAGACAGGAGAGCCTTATTTAGAACATCCTGTAAATACAGCTATGATTTTGGCTGAGTTGCAACTGGATGCCGAAACCTTAGCTGCTGCCTTGTTGCACGATGTCCCCGAGGATTGCGGTGTCTCATTAGACGAGATCGAGGCCAAGTTTGGTTCACAAGTAGTTAAGCTCGTTGATGGAGTTACCAAGCTGAATAAGCTTGCCAGTCGGGCTCGAGCGGGAGAAACAAAATCGAAGGTTCAGGCGGAAAACTTACGCAAGATGCTTTTGGCTACGGCTGAAGACCTGCGAGTGGTTCTTATCAAATTGGCGGATAGGTTACATAACATGCGGACACTGGGTGCTTTACCTGTAGAGAAACGGCGTGCTATCGCTCAAGAGACCCTGGATATATATGCTCCCCTGGCACACCGTTTGGGCTACAGAGAAGCGAAATGGCAATTAGAGGATTTAGCTTTTCGCTATTTGAAGCCGCGTGTGTACCATCGGATTGCTCGTTTAGTAGCTGGAAAGCGCGCCGAGAGGGAGGGCTTCATAACTGAGCTTAGTCAGACGTTAAGTCAGGAATTAGATAAAGCCGGTATAACAGCCAAGGTTTATGGCCGGCCAAAGCATATTTACAGCATATATCAAAAGATGGGCAAGTATGATGCCCAGGGCAAGAATTTTGGGGATATCCATGACCTTTTTGCCTTACGTCTGTTAGTGGACTCGGTTTCCGATTGTTATAAGGCATTAGGTGTAATTCATAATTTCTGGCGTCCTATACCTGAAGAGTTCGACGATTTTATTGCTAATCCCAAGGGTAATGGCTATCAGGCTTTGCATACTACGGTAATGTGTCAGGGTACAACGCCGCTAGAAATACAAATTCGGACCTATGATATGCATCGAGTCAATGAATACGGGGTGGCTGCTCACTGGCTCTATAAGGAAGGGAAAGTAGGTGAGCACTTTAAGGATGAAATAGCCTGGCTGCGGCAGCTTGGTGATTGGCGGGAGGAGCTTGATAGTGAAGAATTTCTGGAGTCTGTTAAGACCGATGTTCTTGTAGATCGAGTGTTTGTCTATACTCCTAAGGGAGAGATAAAGGAGTTGCCTAGAGGTGCTACTCCTCTGGATTTCGCCTTTCGAATTCATTCGGACCTGGGCTATAGATGTATTGGGGCGAAAGTGAATGGCAGGCTGGAACCTTTCAATTACGCTCTTAAGAATGGCGATGTGGTGGAGATTATGGCCAGCAAAGTAGATAAAGGCCCGAGTCTGGACTGGCTTAATCCCGAGCTTGGCTATGTTAAGACGTCTCACGCGCGAGATAAGGTTCGGCAATGGTTTGCCAAGCAGGAACGAAGTCAATGTATTGAATCCGGTAAGCAAATTTGGGAGAAGGAGCTTAAGAAGTTAGGTATCGGTTTGCCTGGTGTGGACAAGGTAGCGCGGCTACTGGACTATGACAGCGCAGACGACCTTTTTGCCGCCTTGGGTAGTGGCAGCATCAGCTCTTCGCAGATAATGCTTAAATTAAGCGGAGAGTGGGAACCAACTGAAGAAGGGGTTGAAGTTCTGCCTTCGCGGAAAATCAGCCCTGTGAGTATTAGCGTATTGGGTGTGGGGGATTTGCTTACTCGTTTGGCTAATTGCTGTCATCCCTTGCCTGGGGAGAAGATTATTGGGTATATTACTCAAGGCCGGGGTGTCACTGTGCACCGGAAGGATTGCCCTAATATTCTCCATGAGGAGGAGAAAGAAAGGTTGGTCAAGGTAGAGTGGGGTGATGTGGCGCAAGTTTACCCCGTGGCGCTTCAGGTTGATGCCTGGGATAGAGTTGGCCTTGTGCGGGATATTAGTGCTATTATAGCCGAGGAGGGGGTAAGCCTTAGTGAGTTAAACATGAGTAACCACCGTGATAATAGTGTTATACTGCATCTTACTTTGGATGTGAAAAGTGCTGCTCAGCTAAGTAAGATAATGTCCAGGATTTATTCAGTATGGAACGTCGTTAGTGTAACAAGAAAGGGGGACACAAGTGTCAGCTAGTAAGCAAGAGACCACTAGTCAGCAAGGGAGCACTGGTAAGCCAGGGAACGCTACTAAGCAAGGTAACAAAGTAGCCAGGACAGCCGAGAGAAAGCGGTTACGGAATCGCTTGGTGCGCCGTAGTGTTAAGACAAGTACGGGTAAAGCGAAAAGTTCAGTTGATGCCGGGGAAGAATCGGCGTCTCAGAAAACAATGCTGGCTATAAGTAGTGTAGATAAAGCAGTGAGTAAAGGGATTATTCATAGAAATAAAGGCGCCAGACTTAAGTCTCGCTTAATGAAGAAGCTAAATAAGAAGTAGTCAACTGATAACCAATGGCTATTAAGACGCTTTCGCCCAAGCAGGAACGAATTATCAACTTTGTCACCGAATTCTTGAGTGATAAGGGTTACCCTCCTACTATTAGAGATATTGCTGCCGGATGTGGGATAAGCTCTACCTCGGTGGTAGCTTATAACCTGAACAAATTAGAACAAGCCGGATATATTCGCCGCCATGGTGAGATATCCCGGGGCATCAAGTTCCTGCACCCTCAGCAAAAAGGTAGGAAACTTGTTCATATTCCCATAGTGGGGATGATAGCTGCTGGTGAGCCTATTCCTGTGCCTGACACAGGCAATATTGCTCCCAGTGAAGGTTTGGAAGTCAGTGAGGAATTGGTTCGTGGCAAGCAGGATATTTATGCCCTTCGAGTAAAAGGCGACTCCATGCTGGATGCTTTGATCGGAGACGGGGATATAGTTTTAATGGACTATGGCAACAGTGCTGAGAATGGCGATATGGTGGCGGTCTGGCTTAAAGAAGAGCAAGAAGTCACACTTAAGAGGTTTTTCGCTGAGACAAATCGCATCCGCCTCGAGCCAGCCAATAGAAAAATGAAACCCTTTTATACTACTCCCGATAATGTTGAGATTCAGGGGAAGGTAGTGGCTGTGATACGGCGTATAACATAGGTGTAAAAAATGCTGACCCAATTCCAGGCGATAGGGCAAGCTCTCTTCACTCAGGGATTGGTTTCTCCCCAGGGAGGTAATCTCAGCGTCAAGCTTGGAGAGCGTCTAGTTATTACCCATCGGGGCAGCGCTCTAGGCTCCATCCAGGAAGGGGATTTGGTGGAGACGGGGATAAGCAAGAACAATCGGGCTACACCCCTGGCTTCCACGGAGCTGGAAGTTCATCGCTGTATCTATAAAAATACCCCGGCATTGGCGGTGGTTCACGCTCATCCGCCTTATGCCGTTGCCTTATCCTTCACGGAAAAGGAGATTGTGCCCCCTGATGTAGAAGGGCGGGCTTTATTATCTAAGGTCCCTATCTTATGTACAGGGATGGAGTGGAAGCCGGGAGACCTTGCCGATGAGATAGCCAGGCTACTAACTGAGTGCAGGGTGGTTTTGGTGCGAGGGCATGGAACTTTTGCTGCCAGCCAGTTGTTAGAGGAAGCCTATTACAATACTGTGGTCTTGGAGCACAGTTGTCGCCTTCTCTACTTGCTCAGGGCTCTAAGGGTAGATCC
>JBEKTM010000083.1:0-7441 GCA_049516035.1 Dehalococcoidia bacterium | reverse complement strand
GAGCTTTGATGCCGGCCAGTTCTGCTGCCAAATTTATGGCTGTATCCAGATCACCTAGCTCATCAACCAGACCCAACTCTTTGGCTTTGGTACCGCTGTAAAGTTGTCCTGTAGCCAAATTCTTGACTTCTTCCTGGCTTAGCCCTCTCCCCTCAGCCACCACATCTATAAATCCCTGGTAATACTCATCAACCATCTGCTGCATGATTGTCTCTTCTTCCGGCGTCAGTTCTCTCAATCCCCAATACATATCCTTATACTTCCCGCCCTTGAAGATTTCTATCTGGATACCAAGCTTATCCAAGAGCCCCTTGACGTCTATTGCTGCAGAAATAACCCCGATGGCCCCCGTCTGTGTGGTCGGCATAGCAACAATCTTATCCGCGCAGCCATTTCCCCCATGCTCACCACAATGGTTTTTGTCTCCTTAGCTCTTTCTATCTCCAACAAGATTTCCTGACAGGGCTCTATCTCACCGCCAGAACTCTCTATGCGGAGGACAATCGCCTTGACTGCCTTATCTGCCTCCGCTTTCGATAAATAGGACCTCACCAAGCCCGGGGTAATGGTTGAGCCAGAGAGCGATGAGGAATCATCGGTAGTGATAGTCCCACTGAGTGAAATTACAACAACTTTACCTGCTGCTGGTCTGGAAAGTAAGATAATGGGAACCAGTATCGCCGCGAGCAGTGCTAATACGCACACACTGATAATGATTATTCTTTTTTTAACGACTTTCCTCCTGATAATCTTTCCTTAGCCTTATCAAACATTATGTCAACTGGAGCTTCCTTGCCTGTCCATAGCTTGAAGGAAGCTGCTCCTTGATATACTAACATAGGTAAGCCACCAAGTATATTGGCGCCGGCCTTTTGCGCTAGCTTTAGCAAAGGTGTCAGCCACGGGTTATATACCACGTCATATACTAAAACGCTTTTGGGAATTACTTCGAGGCTCAAAGGTGATTGGCCTTCCTGAGGACTATCCTTCATTCCTATTGTAGTGCAATGAACTATTAAATCGCAGCTTTCAATAGTCTTGGCTGAGCTTAGATTCTGCCACGGAAAAGCAGTGACTATTGGCTTCGCATCCTTCGAGCTTTGTGAAGTTTCTTTGATAGGCTTCACCAGATTTTCGGCCAGTGCACTAGCTCGCTCGAAGATACCATCAGTGATGGCTAGTGAGGCTACTTTCCTTTGCACCAGGATAAAACCCACTGCTCTACCCACCCCGCCAGCACCCAACATAACTACCTTTTTTCCTTCAGGGTCAAAGTGTCCTTCTTTGGTTAACGCCTCGATAAAACCATAGGCATCAGTATTAAAACCCAGAAGCTTATCATCTCTTTTGACTATGGTATTGACAGCACCGATCGAATTTGCCAGGTCATCAACTTTATCCAACAAAGGTAAAACTGCCTCTTTATAGGGCACCGTTACATTAGCTCCAACATTTTGAGGTTTTCTTAAATCATTCACCGCGGCTTGAAGCTGGGCTGGGTTTGTCTCCCAAACTTCATAGCGAATATCAAGTCGATAATAATCCAGAGCCGCTTGCTGGAAATAAGGAGATATAGAATGCTTAAGGGGATAACCGATGAGCCCTATGTATCTTGACATTGTCTAAGATTCTTCGCTATTGCTCAGGCGATGGCTGTCCAGAAAACTCTGGAGGATAAAGGCTGCTGCTATGGCATCTATTTCAGCTTTAACCGAAAAACCACGATTTCTAGCCCCTCGTTTCGCTCCCGGACGCAACTTACTTCCCTGACCACTAGCCTCTGTCTTTAATCGTTCCGCAGCCTTGGTAGAGAGTCGCTCATCCCATAGTTGTATATCAAGCTGATTGAGATTGCTTTGCTTCGCCTGCCATGACAATTTGTCTGTGAAAACTGTTACTTTACCAGCTTGTTTTCCTAACTCGCCGCTTAAGTGGCGAGGCAAACCCACCACAATACGCTCTACCTTATACTGCTCCACAAGCTTGAGAATCTCATTTATAAGGGCATCTTCGTCTTTACTAGCCAGTACGGTTAAAGGAGTAGCTAAAATCCCCTGGGGGTCGCTTATAGCCACCCCGGTTCTCTTATCTCCGACATCTAGCCCTAAGCTGCGCATTTCACCTTTCAAGAAATTAAAAATTAAACATCAAAAATCAAAGGTTAATTCTTAACTTTTCCATTTGTCATTTTAACCTTTGTCTCTGGAATTTTTATCTCTCTAGATAGAAGAGACCTTGCTGGCAACGATACTTTTGACTAACTTTAGAGCTTCGTCAATCTTGGTTGCGTCTTTTCCGCCAGCTTGAGCCATAGTAGCCTTGCCACCCCCACCCCCACCGGTAACCTTAGCCACTTGATTAATAATATCGCCGGCATGAAATCCCTTGGCTATCAAATCAGGGGTCACCATGGCCAAAAAATTAGGCCTACCCTCATAAACTGTTGCAAAAACAATTATGGCACTCTTCAGTCTGTCTCTCAATATATCGCCCATTTCCCTGAGGATAGGCATGGTCAATGCTGGCACCTTGACAGCCAAGACTGTCACACCGCTCACCTGCTCGACTTGTATCAATAAATCCTCAGCTATTCTGTGCGATAGCTCCCTTTCCAGCGAAATCGCCCTCTTACGCTCAGCTTCCAGCTCGCCGATGAGAGCTTTCACCCTGCCAGGAACCTCGTCGAGAGAGCCTTCTACTTCTTTGGCTATGCTTTGCAAGGCTGCTACGCGAGATTCAATTAGAGATTCAGCTTTTCTTCCTGTTACCGCTTCAATACGATGCAGTCCCGTGCCGATGCTGCTTTCACTGGTTATTAAGAACATGCCAATCTCTCCTGTTGACCTCACATGAGTGCCACCGCAAAGCTCTTTACTTATTGCTGGCTGCCCGATTTCCAGCATACGAACTTGTTCTCCATACTTTTCTTCAAATAAGGCGACAGCGCCTTCAGCAATAGCCTGTGTATAAGGGAGTTTTTTTGCTTCCACTTTCAAGTTCTGGCGTATCCATTCATTAACTTGTCTCTGAATTTCCGTAAGCTTTTCCTCGGTTATGGGAGTCAATTGAGAGAAGTCAAATCTGAATCTTTCGGGCTCTACTAATGAACCTCTTTGTTCAATACGCCTGTCCACTATCTGCCTCAAAGCAGCTTGGAGAAGGTGGGTAGCGGTGTGGTTGCGAGCAATATCTAGACGGCGATTTTCGTCGACTTCAGCTTCTACGTCGTCACCGATGGATATGCTCCCTTCAATTACCTTTCCCCTATGTATTATCACGTCCGAGGGAGTTCTAAGGGTATTTGTGACGACTACCTTCCCCTTTGTGCCGCTGATTTCACCGGTGTCACCCACTTGGCCACCCATCTCACCATAGAAGGGTGTTTTATCAAGTATCACATCAACTTCACTACCTTCAGCCACACTTCGCACAGAGCTTTCGTTAGTTACCAAATCGCGAACCTTTGACCTGGAACTGTATTTTTTATAGCCAACAAAACGTGGTTTATGTACGACGATACGCATGGTCTTGGCTTGGTACTCGGCTTTCAATTGAACAGCCCCAGCGCCGACCTTCTGGCTAACCCTCGCTCTTTCCCGCTGCTTCTCCATCTCAGCCTGGAAACCTTCCCAGTCTATAGAAATACCTTTTTCTCGAGCAATTTCGGCAGTTAATTCTTTCAGAAGGCCAAAAGTATCATGAAGTACAAATACCTCGACGCCCATCAACCCCTTTGTACGTGACTCGACATCGCCCTTAAATCTTTCGAACCCTTCCCGTAGGTTTCGCTTAAGAGCATCGAAAGAATCGGGAGTAGACGCACGGTAGTCAGACACAAGCTTCTTTAGATTCTCCAAATCTCTCTCTGTAGGTTCTAGGAATTCCTGAACAACGGCTCTCCCCCCCACATGTAATACGTGCCCCCATGCCCTACAGTCCTCTGGGAAATCATCTACTGCAGCCTCTACCCCACGTTTAAGGTCTCTGAAGCGTGGCTGTGATAACGCATCCTCGAAGGACTTTTGAAACCTAGGTAAGTAATTCATCAATTCCTCTCGCATCCTAAAAAAGGTTTGCAAGATACCCACACCAACTGGGAGAGTCTGCTGGAGTTTCTCCTCCTCCGCTGTGATTACCTCTTTAATCAAGCCCCGGCTAGCCACCAGTTCAGGGTATATATCACCCATTTGGGAGACAACTATCTCAGCCATTTCAGCAAGGAAAGGCTTATCCACCCCCAGTTTTTTGCCGAAGAGCGAAGCCCGTCTGAGTATTCGTCGCAGGACATATCCTCTGCCTTCGTTGGAAGGCATTACGCCATCGGCGATAAGAAAGGCAATGCCGCGTGAATGCTCAGCCACGATTCTAATGGCTCGATCAGTATTCTCGCCACGACCATATTCTTTTTTAGACAAGCGGCAAATTCGGTCCATCAAGGGAGAAAACAGGTCTGTTTCATAAGGAGAGGGTTTGTTTTGGATAGCGGCTAAAGTCCTCTCCAGTCCCATACCGGTATCAATGTTTGGTTTGGGTAATAGGGTGCGTTGTCCACTTTGGTCTTGATTGTATTGGGTGAATACCAAGTTCCAGATCTCGGAGAAGCGACCACAGGCGCAATTGGGTTTACATTCAGATTTACCACAGCCAAGCTCTTCACCGAGGTCATAATGAATCTCGCTGCATGGTCCACAGGGGCCAGAATCGCCAACAGGGCCCCAGAAATTGTCCTCATCACCAAATCGCAATATCTTCGCAGCAGGGACGCCAACCTCTCGCCAATAGGCGAAGGCTTCATCATCATCCGAATAAATGGTTATCCAGAGCCGTTCCCCAGGTAGTTTTAAATACTTGGTCACAAACTCCCAGGCCCAGGAAATAGCTTCTTTCTTAAAATAATCACCGACACTGAAGTTTCCCAGCATCTCGAAGAAGGTAAGGTGTTTGCTATCGCCCACCGAATCTATATCAGTGGTGCGAAAGCATTTCTGACAGGAAGCTAATCGCCGACTAGGTGGAGTCTCTACTCCTAAGTAATATGGCTTAATCTGCACCATGCCGGCGCTAGTCAATAGTAAACTGCGGTCTTTATGAGGCACCAATGAGGAGCTAGAGATAATTTTATGTCCTCTGTCCTGAAAAAAACTCAGAAAGGCCTGCCTAAGTTCGTCACCAGTCACTCTCTTGATTTTAGAAGGTGTCAGCTTTAATGTCAATCAGGCTGCAGGAGAGTATGTCGCAATCTCATTCAGAAGAGTCCGAATGACAACTGGATCTTGGTGATGATGCTAAGATTTCTCTTCAATTTTTGTTTTGTGGTTCTTAGCACCATGAATTTTTGAAATTTCTCCCTATATCAACTATAATACGGCGTTTGCAGGAATTGTTGACCAAGTACTGTGCTGATGCTAGAACACAAAATTCAAGGTAAAGCTGCACTGAAGGCAGCACACGACTATTGAAAGGAGCGTGATATGATCTCGTTTAGCCCAACAGAAGAACAACAAATGATTGTGAGCATGGCAAAGCAGTTTGCCAATGATGAGATGCGCAAAATCTACCGCCAATGCGATGAAAGCGGTGCAATTCCTGACAGTATTATAGATACTGCTTGGAAGATGGGGCTTACTTCTGGTAGTATACCTGAGGACTACGGCGGACCTGGGGGGGAGCACTCTGCTATTACAGGTTCGCTGATAGCCGAGCAACTAGCCTGGGGTGACCTCTCCATGACAATGCACATCCTCTGTCCGGCTTTGTTTACATATCCTGTTCTGGAGATGGGCACTGAGACACAAAAAAAGAACTATCTGCCGCTTTTCTGTGATGAGAAGTATAAAGCAGCTACCGCTGCTCTCGTTGAGCCACGCTTTGGTTTCGACCCTCACTCTCTATCAACCACTGCCCAACCTGACGGCACTGGGTATGTTCTGAATGGCGAAAAGTGTTATGTGCCCTTGGCTGCTGAAGCTGATTTGCTGCTTGTCTATGCGGCAGAAAATGGCAGCACTCAGGCTTTTGTTGTTGAGAAAGGTACAAAGGGGCTTGAGATTGGTGAACAAGAGAAAAATATGGGCATAAAAGCCTTGGCCACATACGAACTTAGCTTGAAAAACTGCCGTGTTCCCAAGGAAAATCGGTTGGGTGGTCCGAAGGGATGTGATTTTAACCGCATCATGAATTGCTCACGGGTAGCACTATCGGCAATGGCAGTCGGAGTAGCTAAAGCTGCCTTTGAATATTCAAGGGACTATGCCAAGGAGCGTGTTGCCTTCGGGGAACCCATCGCTTCCCGACAAACAATCGCATTCATGCTGGCAGAAATGGCGATTGAAATCGATGCCACCAGATTAATGGCATGGGAGGCTGCCTGGAAGTTAGATCGAAAAGAAGAGACAACTAAAGAAGCATCTCTGGTAAAGGCGTATGCCGATGATATGGTTATAATGGTAACTGATCGTGCTGTGCAGATTCTGGGCGGGCATGGTTATGTCAGAGAACATCCGGTGGAGCTTTGGCTGAGGAATGGTCGAGGATTTGTTACTTTTGACGGCATGGCTATAGTATAAAAGGAGTGTTGCACAATGATAGATTTTGAATTAACGCCAGAACAGCAAGAAGGGATAAAAGCAGCTCACAAGGCTGCAAAAGAGCTATTTCGCCCTGTAAGTCGCTATTACGATGAGCATGAACATGAAAGCCCACAAGAGCTCATTGACCACATATGGAAGAGAAGAAACGAAGGCATATTTGGCATGGGCATGGATGTAACATCAGCTCTTAGAATCGAAGAGCTATGCTGGGGAGATGCTGGTCTTTTCTTATGTATTCCCGGTCCAAGCCTTGGAGGTGCTGCTGTTTTTGCCTCAGGTACAAAAGAGCAATTGCAACGTTTCTTGGGAGGTTTCAATGAAGGGCCATTACTGCTACTGCCACGCGTGATGGTGATGAATGGGTGCTCAACGGTGAGAAAATTTTTGTCACCATGGGGAAACGCGCCTTGGAAGATTCTGACGGCTTTGTGGTGGTTTGGGCAACTGTGGATAAATCGGCTGGACGAGCCGGCATGAAGTCTTTTGTTGTGCCAGCTGGTACCCCAGGAATGAGAGTGGAAAAACTAGAGAAAAAACTTGGGATCAAAGCTAGCGACACGGCTACTATCATCTTCGATAATTGTCGCATTCCTTTTGGAAACATACTTGGCAGTCCAGAAGTAAAAAAGGCGGATAAGACCGAAACTAAGGGTTTCAAAGGCGCAATGGCAACTTTTGATGTCACACGACCTATTATAGCTGCCCAGGCTCTGGGTGTCGGACGTGCTGCCTTGGATTTTGTTAAAGAAACACTGGAGAACGAAGGCATAAAAATACGCTATGGTACACCCAGACAGAAGCTCTCCGCCTTGGAACGGGATATAATAGAAATGGAAGCGAATTACAAGGCG
>JBEKTM010000082.1:0-8844 GCA_049516035.1 Dehalococcoidia bacterium | reverse complement strand
GCCAGAGAAGCGGAAATATGCTATGCCACATTGGCTATTGTCACAGATTATGATTGCTGGCATCCGAGTTATGAATCAGTGACTACGGAGATGATTTTGACCAACCTGCGGAAGGGCATTGATACTGCCAAGAGGATTCTGCAGTTACTGCTACCTTCAATACCGCAAACACGAAACTGTGCCTGTGCTAACGCCCTTAAATATTCTATAGCCACTGGAGTGAAATACATACCGAAGGAAAAGAGGAAAGAGCTAGGACTGCTAATTGGCAAGTATTTAGATGGGGGAGAGGATGTCAACAAGGCTTGAGTTTGGATGTTTGCCCACGGCTATCGGCAGCATGCCTCACACGAATTCCGTTGAGGCTTGTTCCGTTATCATGAAGTATCTTCCTGATATTCCCTTCTGGCCACAATTACCACGGCGCTCTCCTAAAGAAAACATGATTATCCAATTCAGCGAAGGTTTTCCTGGGGTGGTTATGAAAGGGGATAAAATTCATGTTGAGCCATCGGCTAATTTTGAGAGCGAGCTGGAGCAAATCTATGTTGATTGTGAGCAGGGTAACGCCCATAAATATGGCATTTCGACTGAATATGCTGCCGGGCTTTATGCTTTCCTTTCTAAAGCGAAAGGTAATAAAATAGTCAAGGGACAAGTAACAGGTCCTATCACTTGGGGCCTGGCGGTTACCGATCAGGATGGTCTGGGCATCCTCTATGACGATACTTTAGCAGAAACCGCGGCTAAGTTCCTGCAGCTAAAAGCTTCGTGGCAGGAAAACATCTTAAGGGAAATATCGCCTAACCCTATTATCTTTGTTGACGAGCCCTATTTGGTTTCTTTAGGCTCGGTGTTTACTCCTATTCCTGAGGGAAAAGTGCCTGTTCTGCTAGAAGAGGTATTTAAGGGAATTAAAGGGATAAAGGGATTACACTGCTGCGGAAACACTAACTGGTCGGTCATTCTAGATACCACAATCGATATTCTCAGCTTTGATGCCTACAACTATGCTTCTTCTCTAAGTACTCACTCGGCTAAGGTGAAATCCTTTCTTGAGCGTGGTGGCAGCATTGCTTGGGGGATAGTTCCGAACGAGGAAGAGGCTTTAGCAAAAGAATCTTCGGCTAGTCTTCGTGACCGCCTGGAGGAAGCTATGGCTCCATTCACCAGGGATGGTGTTAAGTTCAAGCAGATTATAGCTCAAGGGCTGATAACTCCTTCTTGTACCTTGGCAAGTTTGTCACTGGAAGTGGCAAATCTGGCTCTGGAATTAACGGCTAAGCTGTCCCGTGACTTGAGAAGTCGCTATGTGGTGTGACCCTAGACATTTGTAGTTGCCTGATTCATCAGGCAAAATCGCCCAATAAATTGGGCAACTACGTTTTTAATCATCCCTCTTCCAAAGCTCTTATCTTATTTACCCTTTGTGTATGTCTGCCACCTTCAAAATCCGTGGCTAAGAAAGTTTTGACGATTTCCAAAGCTGACTTGGTATCTACGTCTTCTCCCCCGAGGCACAAGACATTGGCGTCGTTGTGCTGGCGAGCTCGTTGTGCTGTAAATGAGTTGTGGCATAAAGCCGCCCTTATACCCTTTATTTTGTTGGCAGCTATGCTCATGCCTATGCCTGTATTACATATCAGAATGCCCTGGTCAAAATTGCCCGCCGCTACTGCCTCCCCAACTTTCTGGGCGATGTCAGGATAGTCCACAGGCTCAGTGTTGTAGCAGCCAAAATCCTGATAGCTATGGCCCGCGTTTTGCAGGAAGGGCATGATTAGCTTTTTTAAAGCCAAGCCGCGATGGTCACAGCCTATAGCAATGCGACTCACTTTGCCTCCTCCAAGTATTCCTTATAAGCTTTGTCAATCTCCTGCGAAGGTATGATACCCTGACGCAAAATTACCGGCGGTTTATGGGTAATATCTACTATTGTGGACTCTTTGCCGCCGGGACATTGACCTCCGTTGATAATAAGGTCTATTTTCCCTCCCAACTGGTGTTCAACTTCCTCAGCAGTTAAGGCAGCCGGTTGGCCACTAATATTAGCACTGGTTCCGATCAGAGGATTCCCCAGGTGTTTAATGAGGGCCTGACAAACAGGATGGTTGGGAATGCGTACTGCAATGGTTGGTCTTGATGCTAGATAGGCAGGCACCGAATCTTTTTTTGATAAAACCAGTGTTAACCCACCGGGCCAAAACCGCCTTGCCAAAAACCAGGCAATTTCTGGTATTGGCTCGGCCAGAGTAGTCAGTTGTTTTACATCAGCGATGAGCAAGGGGAATTGCCGATACTTGGGTCGGTTTTTTATCTCATAAATCCTTTCCACGGCTGTAGGATTGAAGGCGTCAGCCCCCAGGCCATAGACCGTATCGGTCGGGAAGGCAATTACCCCATCCTTTTGGAGGATTTTAACCCCTTTCTGAATTTCCCGTTGTGAAACATCCATCTTTCTTAGCCTTAGTATAGCATGGTGCTTATCTGGGTCAGAACTTCCCTTCTTTTCACCCAGTGTCATTGCGAGCCCCGATCTGTCGGGGCGTGGCAATCTCTATCCCCAGCAGCCCCACAAGATTGCTTCGTTACTTCCGCTCCTCGCAATGACAGAAAAGTGTCACTACTCATTATGAACGAGTACTCTCAGGTTGATAATAGTTCAGGATAGTGATAAGCTGAATGTATCCACCGCCGTAAATCTGCAATGAAGAAGAAAGTAGAAAGCCACAGAATTGCTGCCAGCGATGATATTGAAGTCTCCACTTATTTGGGACTAGCCAAAGAGTTGCGCGGCGAGCAACCTGTAGTCGAGCCTAAGTTACCCCCTACCGAGCGTGAAACTATAATAATGCTCGACTTCGGGTCTCAGTATAGCATGCTCATTGCCAGGCGAGTACGGGAATGCCATGTTTATTGCGAAGTTGTGCCGTACGATACGCCTTGGGAGAAAATAGCTTCCCTTAACCCACGAGGATTTATCCTCTCGGGGGGTCCAGCTAGCGTTTATGATTCTGGAGCTCCTATGCCTTTACCATATATTTATGAGAGCCGTCTACCGGTGATGGGCATTTGCTATGGGACGCAGGCTATCGCTTATCACTTAGGTGGCCAGGTAACGCAAGGAACAAAGCGCGAATACGGCCACACAATCCTACACATAAGTGCTGAAGGCTGTCCTCTTTTTGCCGGTCTTCCATCATCTCTCCCCGTGTGGATGAGCCATGGTGACCAAGTAATAGAATTGCCTCCGGGCTTCAGGACTCTAGCTTATACTGAGAATTCGCCATTTGCTGTCATAGGTAACGATAATAATATTTACGGACTGCAGTTTCACCCTGAGGTGGTCCACACACCCCAGGGGAAAAACATATTCCAGAATTTTGTACTTAAAATATGCGATTGCCAGGGCAACTGGACACCAGCTAATTTCATAGCTGAGAGCGTGGATAAAATTAAAGAGCAAGTGGGCGGCGGAAGAGTGGTCTGTGCTCTTTCCGGAGGCGTTGATTCGGCAGTAACTGCTACCCTTATTGACCGTGCTATTGGCAATAACTTGACTTGCATATTCATCAACAATGGCTTATTGCGTCGTGAAGAACCTGAAAGGGTGCTTAATACATTCAAACGTAATCTCAAAATGGATATAGTTTACATAGATGCCGCCGATAGATTCTTGGAGCGACTTGAAGGAGTTAGCGACCCGGAACAGAAGCGACACTTGGTAGGAAACGAGTTTATCCAGATTTTTGAAGAAGAAGCCGCCAAATTAGGTAAGATTGATTTTCTGGCTCAGGGCACTCTCTACCCCGATGTCATTGAAAGTACCTCCGCAGAGACCAAAGCTGCTGCCAAGATAAAGAGCCATCATAACGTCGGTGGGTTACCGGCTAAAATGAATTTCACTCTTATCGAGCCCCTCAGGTATTTGTTTAAGGATGAAGTGCGACAAGTGGGGTTAGCTTTAGGCCTGCCGGAGGATATGGTCTGGCGGCAGCCTTTCCCCGGACCGGGCTTAGCCATTCGTATCATTGGTGAAGTGACCAGGGAGAAGCTTGAAATACTTCGGAGTGCTGATTGGATTCTGATGAGTGAAATCAAAAAAGCCCAGCTTTATCGCCAGCTTTGGCAAAGCTTTGCCGTCCTTACCGATGTCAAGAGCGTTGGCGTCATGGGTGACTACAGGACTTATGGCTATTTGGTGGCAGTCAGAGCAGTAACCAGTGAGGATGCCATGACTGCTGATTGGGCTCGCCTGCCCCACGACCTTCTCGCTAGAATATCTGACCGCATAGTTAATGAAATTCCCAGTGTCAACAGGGTAGTTTATGATATCACCAGTAAGCCGCCGGCAACCATAGAATGGGAGTAAGTAGCAAAGGAGGGAGAAAGGTGAGTTATTCTTCTGAAGAAATTGACGATGAACAGCTAGCTGTAATAGACGATTTAGAGATGCTCCGCGACGATTTGGTAGGCGAGTTGCAAGCCATTAACCAGTATCATGGGCATATATTAATCCTGGAGAACGAAGAGGCTGTAACTACACTGGAACATATTATCGAAGAAGAGAAAGAGCATGTCGCAGAGTTGCTGAGACTAATTCGAAATCTCGACCCCGTTCAGGCCGACAAATTCAAGGAGATTTTATAATGCCATGTCACACAGAGTAAAACTAAAAGGTGTAAGGAAGAATAGAGGGAAGCATAAGAAGAAGAAATAGGTATTCTCCGGGGCTGAAACTGGCTGTTATTAGTGGTAAATTCCACCATCTTTTTCAGTGCTATCTTTCAGAGAACTGGCGTTTGAAAACCTAGAAAGTGGAGAGCGTTGTATTGCTATATCATGAGCCCTGATATGCGAGAGTGAAATTTGGAGATATTGATCGTTGGTGGCGGGAGTGGAAAAACATAAGTAGGAGTTCAGCGTAGATAAGAGGGGAAGATGCCATATTGTCCTGAGTGTCGGGATGAATTTCAGGACTGGGTGAAGGTCTGCCCGGACTGCAAAGTTGCTCTCGTGAAGGAATTACCTCTTGAGCCTAGGCATGAAGAAATAGACGAGCCGCTGGTACATATTGCTACTGTCCCTAATGAATCGGTGGCGAATATGTGGTCAGGAATTCTAGAGGAGCACGGCATTCGCTGCCTGTTGAAAAGTGCGAATCTTCGAGCAGCCATGTATGCTTTTACTTACAACATGACATGTGAAATTCATGTGTTGGCATCGCAGGCTGAGCGGGCAAAAGAGATATTAGGTCCTTTCTTGAAGACTGAGACGCGAGAGTGAAATTTGAAGATACTGGTCGTTGGTGGTGGGGGTAGGGAACACACTATAGTCTGGAAGATTGCCCAGAGTCCCAGGGTGAGAAAGGTTTTTGCTGCCCCGGGGAATGCCGGCACAGCCGCCATTGTGGAAAATCTGAATTTGCGTCCCGGCGATATAGAAGGGCTGGGCAAGGCGGCTAAAGAAAAAGGCATTGACCTTGTTGTGGTTGGTCCTGAGGCTCCGCTAGCTTCGGGGGTAGTAGACTACTTTGATAGTTTGGGTATTCCTATTTTCGGTCCCACTAAAGCAGCCACTCAGATAGAATCCAGCAAGGTTTTTGCCCGAAATCTGATGGAAAAATATGGCATCCCTTGTCCTAAAGGCGCCACTTTCTCTTCTTATTCTGAGGCTCGTGAATATCTTCAGGAACAGCGTCCACCTATCGTCATCAAGGCCGAGGGGCTAGCTGCTGGCAAAGGTGTGATTATCGCCGGTTCTTTGGAGGAAGCTCATAAAGCCCTTGGCGACATCATGGAATCCAAGATTTTCGGCTCCGCTGGAGATCGGGTAGTAATTGATGAACATCTTAGCGGGCGAGAGGTAAGCCTCATAGCTTTTACCGATGGCAAAACAGTTTCGCCTATGATGCCCGCCTGCGACTATAAAAAAATCGGAGATGGTGACCAGGGTCCCAACACCGGAGGCATGGGAAGTTACAGCCCACCCGGTTTTTTCTCCGCCCAGATGACCAAAAAGGTAACCAAGGATATTTTGTTGCCGACTGTGAAGGCTATGGCTAAAGAAGGCCTGCCTTATAAGGGAGTACTCTATGCCGGGTTAATGATTGTCGATGGAGAGCCTGTGGTGCTGGAATTTAATGCTCGCTTTGGTGACCCGGAGACTCAGGTCGTCTTGCCTCTTCTTAAAACTGACCTGGTGGATATACTTATGGCAGTAGTCCAGGGCAACCTCGACCGGGTGAAAATAGAGTGGAGTCCCGAAGCCTGCGTTGGAGTAGTTATGGCTTCGGGTGGCTATCCCGGCAGCTATAAAACTGGCTTTCCCATACAAGAGATAGATAGTGTGGATAAGGATGTGCTGGTTTTCCATGCTGGAACTAAGTTGGGAAATGACGGCATAATTTATACCGACGGTGGGCGAGTGCTCACTGTAGTGGGTATGGGCCAGGACATGGCTGAAGCTCGGGAAAAAGTTTACCGCAACATTCCTAATATTTACTTTGAAGGTTGTCATTATCGCAAAGACATTGCTTTGAGAGAGATAGATAAGATAAAATCTAAGCCCTAAAAGGAAATCAAAGGGCAAAAGTAAAAATGCAAAATGATAGGGTAAAATAAAATTTAAAAATCAGTTTAGTGAAGCCTCTTTGCATTTTGAATTGTAATTTTGATTTTTTATCTTAAATTTTTGATATTTATGTAGGATTTATTTAGCAATGGCATTAGTGGGCGTAGTCATAGGCAGCAAAACAGATACCGAACTAATACAGCCAGCACTGGACATGCTTAAGCAACTGGGCATTGATTATGAGCTTTCTGTTATCTCAGCCCATAGAAAATCCGAAAAAGTAAGAGAGTATGGCTTGGAGGCGGAGAAAAGGGGGCTCAAAGTTATCATCGCCGCTGCCGGTTACGCCGCTCACCTCCCCGGTGTCTTAGCTAGCTGGACAACCTTGCCCGTAATTGGCGTTCCTTTGCCCACCAGTGAACTTAAAGGCATAGATGCTTTGCTTTCTATAAGCCAGATGCCCGGGGGAGTGCCGGTAGCCTGTATGGGCATTGGGGCGAGCGGAGCCAAGAATGCTGCCTTGCTCGCCGCCCAGATTTTAGGCACCGAGCATAAAGAGATAAAAGAAGCCTATCGTAAATATAAACAGGAATTGGCTAGAGGATAATATGATTGAGCGCTACTCCCGACCTCAGATGAAAAAAATCTGGTCTGAAGAAAATAAGTTTGACCAGTGGCTTAAGGTAGAGATAGCTGTTTGTGAAGCCTGGGCTGAGCTGGGTGAAATCCCCCGAAAAGATATAGTCAAAATAAGGAAAGCCAGCTATAACTTGAATCGTATTGCCAAGTTTCTCAAGGTGACCCATCATGATATGACGGCTTTTCTCAACTCGGTGGCTGAAAGCCTGGGCACAGAGTCACGCTTTATCCATCTTGGTCTCACCTCTTCGGATGTTCTGGACACTGCCCTAGGCTTGCAATTGACCCAGGCGGCAGATATCTTGGCCAAAGATATAGCCGAGCTTATATCCGTACTGGAGAGTAAAGCTATAGAGCACGAATATACCATTATGATGGGACGGACTCATGGGGTTCATGCTGAGCCGACTACTTTTGGTTTAAAGATGGCCCTATGGGCTGAAGAAATGAAGCGCAATGCTCAAAGGCTGGCTGAAGCTAAGAAGATTATCTCGGTAGGCAAAATATCCGGGGCGGTAGGCACTTATGCCACTGTGCCTCCTCAGGTTGAAAAAATAGCCTGCGCCAGGTTAGGACTTACCCCAACTCCCATATCGAGCCAGATAGTCCAGCGCGACCGCCATGCCCAATTTGTTACCACTTTGGCTATTATCGCCAGTTCTTTGGAGAAGTTTGCCACCGAGATTAGAGGTCTCCAGCGAACGGAAGTTCGGGAAGTTGAAGAGCCTTTTGAGGCAGGGCAAACAGGCTCCTCGGCAATGCCTCATAAAAGAAATCCCGAGCTTTGTGAGCGTGTCTGCGGACTGGCCAGATTAATAAGAGGCTATTCTTTAACTTCTCTGGAAAACATCGCGTTATGGCACGAGCGTGACATCAGCCACTCCTCCACAGAGCGAATTATCATGCCTGACTCCTGTCTGGTAGTTGATTACATGCTATCTATATTTACCTCCATAATGAAAGGGCTCAAAGTTTATCCGGAAAATATGCGTTGTAACGTCGAGCTCACCCAGGGGGTCATCTTTTCTCAGAGGGTGCTCCTCGCCTTAATAGATAAAGGCCTACCTCGGGGAGAAGCTTATAAGATGGTGCAGGACAACGCCATGAAGGCCTGGGAGAAGAGGGAAAGCTTTCTGAGTTTGCTTGAAGCAGATAGACGGATAACTGCTCGTTTGAGCAAAAAGGAACTGAACTCTCTCTTTGATTATGGTTATTATCTGAAATATGTGGATGAGGTCTTTAGAAGATTGGGGCTAACTAAAACCAAGCGGGGAAAGAAAGCTGGCAAAGCTGGGGCATTGTCATGATGGGGCATTGACTTAAGAGTTTTCTGCCTTAGAGTATAACGGAGGGAAATAGGAAAATGAAGACTGCGAAAGAATACCTTGATAGCATAAAGAAAATGCGTTTTGAACTCTACATGTTTGGAGAGCGAATTACCAATCATTGGGATCATCCTATTATCAAACCGACAAGGAATTGTATTGCTGCTACTTATGAACTTGCCGAAGAGTCCAAATTTCCACAATACCAGAGTGTTATGACAGTCACCTCTCATCTAACAGGCAAGAAGATAAATCGTTTCTGTCACATTCATCAGAGTACTGAAGACCTGGTCAACAAGTCAAAAAT
>JBEKTM010000081.1:0-6834 GCA_049516035.1 Dehalococcoidia bacterium | reverse complement strand
TCGCACTCGGTCTCGCAGGGGTGGGTACAGACACGCCCGCAGACCCCTGGGAAAGGCATGGTGCGGCGCACGACCTCGATGGCTTCCTTAAATTTCTTCTGGGAAATGAGGGCGATGTAACCCTGGCCGTTGACTCCTGCGGGACAGGTGGCCCGGCAGGGCGGGTAGCCTCCCGCTTTGTCGATGAGATATTTGTTTGGCACGGCCTGCGGAAAGGCAATATATATGGCTTTATGCTTGCTCAAGCCCTGGTCAAATTCGTTTCTTATTTCAACGGGGCATGCTTTAACACAATCTCCGCAAGCCTTACATTTGGTCTCATCCACATAACGTGCTTTTCGGTTGATTCTCACTTTGAAATCGCCCAGAACTCCCGCAACCTGCTCCACTTGAGAGTGTGTTAACAGTTTTACGTTGGGATGCCGCCCGGCCTCAATCATTTTTGGAGCGAGGATACACATGGAACAGTCGTTAGTGGGAAAGGTCTTATCCAGCTGCGCCATTTTCCCGCCAATGCTCGGGGATTTTTCTACCAGATGAACCTGGAAGCCCATATTGGCCAAATCGATGGAGGCCTGTATGCCGGCTATACCGCCGCCAATTACCAGAACAGAATTATTCATGGCTGCCTTCCAGCGCGGTTGCCACTAATTCGACGATGTCCATGATTTTAATCTGCGTGTCCGCGCCCTTCTCCGCGCCTTTGGCTATCATAGCACATCTGAAATGGGTCTGACATTTTGGACAGGAAGTCAGTAAAAGCTCGGCTCCGGTTGCCTTGGCTTCAGTGAGCCGCTCTACCCTTATGGCTTTTGAATAAGCGTCACAATTGGTCCAGGCGCTGGTGCCACAACAGATGGCATCTTGCATACTATTCGTCATCTCTACCAGTTCAATTCCCGGGATGGCTTTGAGAACATTGCGAGGCGGCTCGTAAATCCCCAGGTGCCTGCCCAGACGACACGGGTCATGGTAGGTCACCTTCTTCTTTAATGTATTTAAGTGAAGCCCGTTGTTTATCTTTTCGGAGAGGAATTCGGTTATATGCTGCAACTGGCAATCGAGACTCACGTAATCGGGATAGTCTTGCCTGAATGTCCGGTAACATTCCGGACAGGAGAAAACTATCTTCTTTATACCAGCCTCCTTAATTGCCGCGGCGTTCAACTCCGCCAGCTTTTTAAAACTCTCGGTATCACCGCTCCACAGCAGGTCATGTCCGCAGCACTTTTCCGCAGCAAGAACCTGCGGTTCGATGCCGGTAGCGTTCAGGACCTTTAAAGTGCTGCGGGCGATATTGAGAGGGCTGAAATCCAGGTCATCAAACATAGATTCAAAAAATGGGGCGCATCCAACGAAAAATAATACTTCGCTGTTCTTCGAGACACGAGCATTGTCAGGAAGCCATTCCAGTCTTTTCGGTTTTATGGCCGGGTTAGCCATGATGCGCATCATCGATTGCAGCATTCCGGAATGGGCGCAATCGCCATTCTGGCCGTCGCTCTTGGCTAGTCCCCTCGTTTTCTGAATGAAAAGCGGGTAATCGACGTCTGAAGGACATTTAGAAGAGCAGCTGTAACAGGTAAGGCAGGAGAACAACTCACGGTCATGTACCAGGACTTCATCAAGCCCCATCAGCGCGCTTTCCACCAGTGTCCTCGGTGAATACGCTGGGTTATGCCTCGAAATCGGGCATACGCTGGAGCATTTACCGCACTCAAGGCAGTAGAAGGTCTTGGTCTCCTTGACTATGTTATCAAGGTTCAAGCTTTCGGCTCCTTCTTTAGTGGTGAAGCCCCCAGGACTTTCAGCTCGCTGACGAATTCCGTGGCTGTACGGGCGAATTTCTCACCCTCGGCGGCAGAAATCCACTCCAGTCTTAGTCGAGCGTCCTCGATACCGAGCGTGTGGAGCAACTGCTTTAATCTGGAGACTCTCTTCTCGGCCTTGACGTTACCAGAGATGTAATGACAATCACCGATATGGCAACCGGCTATCAGGATACCGTCAAATCCGTCTTCAAGAGCTTTGAGAACAAAGATAGGGTCAACCATTCCGGAACACATGAGTCGAACGATGCGGAGATTAGACGGGTAATGCATGTGGCTTGTTCCGGCGAGATCGGCCCCAGCGTAGGAACACCAATTACAGGCAAAGGCTATAACTTGAGGCTCAAAGTCAGCCATATCCCCTCTCCCGCACTTAGCCGGAGTGAGACGTCCCTGTTTAGCGTCAAAGAAATAATAGCACTTAAATGCTTAGCAGTATATACGCATAAAGTACTATATCTTATGGCGTAAAACCAGCGTAAGCCCTCTGATGTTCCAGGAAGCATCCCACCTGACCTCATTATACTACAATCTCCGTCATTTTAATTAAAGCATGCTTTTCGTCATTCGTGCAACACAATTTTCTTGAGATGAATCGCTGTGCCATCTAAAGTATATTCAATCCACCAGATGCCGTATGGCCTTCCGATATAACAAATCAAACTCAAAGACGGGTGAACGCTAGGTTATGCGCATAAGGCACTGCTAAGGGAAAGCCAGTCCGAAAAGCAGAGTCTGGAACAAGACGGGACTCTATGCCATAGTCAACAACGAAATATGCACCGGGGCATTTGTTTGGCGACGTCATCACAAACGGAGAAATCCTCCCGTCAGGACTGACGGTATGGTGGGCGGTACTTTACGATAGGCAGAACTAAAACCTTTGAGTTGGCCTTCAGCTTATAAATCGCGGATAACTCGAATCCCCTCTTTGTAGAACCAGAAGATTTCATGGGTTAGGCGTGAGGAAACGCCCGAAGACGTTCAGGGCATTTTGGTAGGCATATTTATCCTGGACGTCAGCGGGTAGCCGACCAATGAGTTCCCGGCTAATTTTTACTACCATATCGGTTACCGAATTCTCAAAATGCCAAGATGAGGTAGCATCACCACCAAAGTCAGTACCCCAGAGAATTCGGTCCGGGTATCGCTGGATCTTGGGCGCCAAATACTTAAGATTCTGCTGAACTATGTAATCTAACCCTATCTGGTTGACTGTTGCCAGGAAACTCGCGGCATTGTTGGAATTAGCATCTGCGGGGTACAGAAGGTCGCCCCCTCCTTGCCAAAATGAGCCAGCGAAATCCCATGAGTAATAGACATTGGGGTACTTGTCCATTAATGAAGCGACCACATTATAAGAGAAAGTATTGTGAAAAAGAAAAATGGTATCAGGATATTTGATAATGGCAGGCTCTATTTCGGCTAAATCCGTTGGTCGCACCCCCGAACCGTTATTGGGGTGAATCATAACTACACCTTTCTTCTCGTTGACAACCTGGAAAACGGTTTGCATCTGAGAGCTATCGAATTTCACAGTCTGCAGCTCGGGTTTTTCTAGGCCAATCTCACCCACACCTTGGAATAGCCCCTGGGTTTGCAGATACTGCCGAAGCAATGTTTCATTGAACCGTCCCGAAGCAAAGTCCGACCAAGGAGAAGGCTGGAGAAGCGGAATAACCCGGCTCTTGGAACCACCGATAATAGGCCCAGCAGTTGACAGCCAATTACTACTCTCGTTTAACCAAACAGTATAGAAGCCGATAGCTCCTATTACATTATTCCGGTCAAGATAATTGAGTAAGTCCGCGGCAGACTTCAACTTCATACTTGATAATTGGGCCGGGGTGCCACTATACATATCGTAAAGGTGTATATGAGCATCAAAAAGAGGGCCGGCATAAGGACCAGTCGCAGTCGGCGTAGGAGTTGGTGTGGGTGGTGGAGTAGTCTCTGGCGGTGCTGGTGACGGAGTCTGTGCCGAAATTTCCTGCAGTGTTGGCGATGACGTTGGCGCAGACAGGCTGGCACAAGCACTGAGTAAAACCACACAGATAGTCAGAGTTATTAGAAGAGTTTTTGTCTTCATTTGGGATTCTTTTACCGTGAAGTTTTAGTGCAGTTTAGCACGGTCTAGTTATCTTTTCAATGGTTGGTGTAGAGAGGCAAGAGTTCTGCCTATCGTATGTAAGTGGGCTATACCGTACAATAGACAGAACTTTCGAACTGTCTTTTGCTCTTACATTCTAACACAATTCTAGCAATTGTTGTCCAACTATTTATACTTATTATGTATCGTCTTGCACCTTTTACGCCTTATACCTATATAGATGAAGAGAAATTACTTTTTTTCGGAGCGAGCCCGGTCAAGGTTATCGGGCAGGAATTCGAAGAACTTGAAGATGAAGAGGCAGCCATACCAGAAGGCGCCGCTGAGAAGCTCGATGCCTGTTTGCACTACCGCGTCGATCTCCTCGGTATTGGAGTGCTTGGCTGGCTGGGGGTTAACCGGTGTGGGGTGGACGTATAGAACGTCCTCGGGATCGGGGTCATGTCCGCAGCCGGCGCCGGGACGGACATAGCTCTGTTCCATGGGGATATACTTAATAGACTGTTCCTTTTTCATGGCTTCTTTGCCTCCTTTACAGTTTTCGTGTTGCCGCAGACGCCACAGATGTACTGGACCGCCACCCAATCCTTCCGGCCACGCCGGCTGTTGATCATCATGGGCTTACCGTGGCAATGAGGTCTGGGGGTTACTTCTACCGCCTTTATTTTATTCCACCAACCAGTCGTTGTAAATAATAATTTATAACACAATTCGCCAACATTAGGCTTTGGGATACCTGACGCCACTCAAATTGCAGGAACTTTGTATTTATAAAGATCACCAGGAATTACTGTTAATTATCAATTATATACTAATAGTGTTGACATCAGTATAATATAATATTATAATCAGTACAAGATATTCTATTGATTTGTACTAAATAGAAGGAGAAAACGTAAAATGATAATTCCGCAGGAACAAGCAGAGAAATTAAAAAGATATCTGATCAACGCTGACCCGTTTCTTTGGGGGGTTCTCGTAGCCAAGAACAAGAAAGGGCGCCTCAAAGAATTAAAACAACTCGGGTTCCTGGCAACATATTCGGAAGGTGCCAATCCGATATACACCAAGATCAATAAGGATTTACTGGTTGAGCTTGGTATCACAGGTATTTTAGAAAAAATCGTAGTACCCAGAATTCAAAACGGTTTTAAGCAGGAGATATTACGGTATTTTCGGGATTGTTGGGAACAAGGACAAACTCCGGATCTTAATTACCTGGTAAAGAATAAGCTCTACCACAAGCAAACTATTATTACAGTTACCACAGAAGAAGTATATGATGGTTGGGGCGTCAATCCTCCTGTAGTAGGGCACAAAGACCCGGCTTTTATCTTTGTTCAGATTGACAGACAAAATAATTTCGTGGAGCGGTGGACAGTATTTGCCGGGCTATGGTTTGAAGAGATTGAGCCTTTACTTCACTGAAGAATCATAGTTACATATTCCCGCGAAGATTTCTCGATTGAATTTTTAAATAAGGGGTAGACAGCCATGAACGCTGATGATATGTACGATGGGGAAGTGGAGGAGGCAGCCATAAATTTGGAGAATTGGGAAAACGAACTGGAGTTATACTTTGATCCGAGAAAGAGGTATGAAAGGCTCAGTAGGAAGGTTAACCCGACTATCGAAAACTTCTTGGGAAAAGGGCCACGGTGCGTCGAAGCATATAGTACGCAGCATTACTATGGGCAACTTCTTGCATGGACAGTAAAGTGTATTACTACATCCCCTGGATGGGAAGCTATTTCCCATCACGGGTATTCGCAAGCGAATCCAGTCTTCCGGGACATAAAAATCGACTATACAACAAATGAGAGTTGTTTAGTCGATGGGATGATATTGGTTAAGAAAGATGGCATTCGCCTGGTTATCACTGTCGCCAGAGTTGGTTTCATTGAGATCGAGGCAGGGCAAGAGTACCATGACCTGGTCAAGAAAATCATTAAGGATGTTGCAGATTTCTTAAAGAAACATAACTTCTACAGGGGTAAAAATATCAGTTTTCATAGAGAAATCTCCTTCTTACACCCTGGGGAAGTGGATTGGAACTCCGTTATTCTGGACCCGGTCATGAAACATGAAATACGTTTGAACACCATCGATTTCTTAAAGAACTGCTCCAGACTGGCAAAGTACGGTATACCCCCTAAAAGGGGAATCATCCTTGCGTCAGAACCAGGCCTTGGGAAAACAATGATCTGCAAAGCGTTGATTTCGGAAACCAATGAAATTACCTGTATTATTACCTCCGCTTACGGCATAGAACTTGAGGGGTATATCTCGGAACTTTTCGCACTAGCTCAGGACCTCAGTCCCAGTATCCTGTTTATCGAAGATATTGACTTCATAGGCCAGGAAAGGCATGGTCTCTATCGTGGGTCTCCTCTTCTAATCTCACTTCTCGCTGAAATGGACGGAATTGCGGAAAGGTCTGCTATCGTCGTAGTGGCCACGAGTAATTGCTATGAAGCACTGGATAAAGCCTTAAGTGAGAGGCCATCTCGCTTTGACCGTATATTCAAGATCACCCGCCCGAACGCTCAACTTCGTGCAGAGATGGTAGAACACATCGCGGAGAAAATCCCTTTGTCCGGAGAAATCAAAGAATACATTGCGAAAGCGACCAATGGAATGACGCCGGCCCAGCTCCAGGAAGTCATCTATGGTATGGTCAATTCACGTATCAATATGGGGAAAGAAGAAATGCAGTTTACCAGGAGTGATGTCGACGTCTCTATTGGTTGGATAAATATTAAGAAAAACGGCACAATGAGGTGGTCCCCAAAAACTGGACAGGTAGTTAAGATAGAGTTCTGCTCCTAAAATAGAGATAATACAGGAGGAGCAGGAAATTGAAACAGAACCGCAGACAGCATAGCCCGGCATTTA
>JBEKTM010000080.1:0-6865 GCA_049516035.1 Dehalococcoidia bacterium | reverse complement strand
GATGCTGTAAATTAGCCATGGACCGTGGCTTAAGTGGGACCATAGTGGGTCCTTCAGCTTATTTCATGAAATCTCCGCCAATTCAGTATTCTGATGAGGAAGCTCGTATAAGAACTGAAGTATTTATCGCAGGACAAGAGCAAGAAGAGCCAACTTCCCTGCCTGAGCTGCACTCAACCAAGGTCAAGGGATAGGTCACCCTCGTGACAAAAATACTAGCTTCAAACACGTAAGCTAAGAGACCAAAGCGAAACTTTAAGTTTGCCACAGGCTAGAGGTAGCAAGTTGCGCGAAGTTTCCCTCTCTACCATGTGGGCCAAAGATAGATTTAGCCACATGGTAGAATTTGTTGCCAAAGCTAGAGAATTAGGCTTTACTCACATAGAAGCAAATACCACAATTTCTTCACTAATGCTCAGTGAGCTTCTCAAGACCGCAGTGCCTATTTCAAGCATCCACTCTCCCTGTCCAGCGGCATTATCATCTAGGGGAATCCCCGTAAGTAGCCTTTCCTTAAGTTCTCTGGACGAAAGCGAGCGAATGGAGGCTGTTAGCTTCAGCAAGAAAACAATAGACCTTGCGGCAAACGTGAACGCCCGCGCTATCGTCCTTCATATGGGTGAAGTGCCAGTTGACTTAAGTTTACAAGATAGTCTGTATAAGCTTACCGATAGAGGCTACGCCCAAACCAAAGAATATAGCCAGGCAAAAGATAAACTGGTTTACCAGCGCGCTTCCCAAGCTCATCCCTACCTTGATGCAGCGAAAAAAAGCCTTCAAGAGCTTGGTGAATATAGCCGGCAAAAGGGTATAATGCTGGGACTTGAGACCAGATTCCATCCCAATGAGATACCAAACATGGACGAGATGGCAGAGTTGCTTAGCGAAGTATCAGAAAACTTGGTGGGCTACTGGCATGACGTAGGGCATGCTGAAGTGCAACAACAGCTTGGATTTAGCTTGCATGAAGAATGGCTTTCGCGGTTCAAAGACAGGATGATCGGCATCCACTTGCACGATATCCATGGCGTTTCTGATCACCAAGCCCCGGGAAAGGGAAATATGAATTGGGAAATGGTGGCCAGATATTTACCGCCGGGAATAATAAAAGTTTGCGAAATTGGCGAATGGAACGACGAAGAGCGAATGCAAGGAATAGTCAAATTTCTTCAAAGGAAAGGGATAATAAATTAGCTGGAAGAACTGAATGAATTTAACGGATATTCGACGTAATTTAGCCTATCGGATTACCAATCCCTTAGTCAGGATTTTGAGCAAAAGTGGGATAACGCCCAATGCTCTTACCATTATCAACCTGGTCCTGAATATAGCCGCAGCCTATGTCATCGCTACAAATCACCTTATACTTGGCGGAGTCTTAGTTTTAGTTTCAGGCTTATTTGACCTTCTTGACGGAGCCCTAGCTCGCTTCACCAAGCAAACTACAAAGTTTGGCGCCATTCTGGATTCCACAGTTGACCGCATTTCTGAAGCAGCGACTCTCTGTGGTCTTTTGATTTGGTACATACCACAAGAAGGTGCCAGCTTAAAAATTGTACTTATTTTTATTGTTTTAATTGGTTCCTTCCTGGTCAGCTATGTTAGGGCGAGAGCAGAAGGACTCGGTTGGCAATGTCAGGTTGGCTTGTTTACTAGAGCAGAACGGGTTATAGTATTAGCGATAGGTTTAATAATAGGTCGGATTTGGGTTCATAGTGTTTTTGTGGCTCTATGTATTCTGGCAGTCTTTGTTTTTGTCACTGTAGTTCAAAGGTTAATTTACCTATGGAAGCAGGCAAGAATTGAAGGTGATTAAGTGGCCGTTATAGCTATTGTGGGAGGGCAGTGGGGTGACGAAGGTAAAGGAAGGATAATTGACCTCTTAGCTGAGAAGGCGAAGATAGTAGTCCGTTTCTCCGGGGGAGATAATGCTGGCCACACTGTAGTCAACCCCTATGGCGAGTTCCGACTGCATCTCGTCCCTTCGGGCATTTTTTACCCCCAGGTAACTTGTATTATCGGCAACGGTGTAGCTATTAACCCGGAAGTGCTTCTTGAAGAAATAGATGACCTGCATAATCATGGTGTCAATACAAGTCGTCTTTTTATCAGTGACCGTGCTCACTTGATTATGCCCTACCACACCCTCCTTGACAGACTGGAGGAAGAAAGGCGCAGTAAAGGAGCAATAGGTACTACACTCAGAGGAATCGGCCCTGTCTTTGCCGATAAAGTAGCTCGCTGGGGAATTCGTGCCGGAGATTTACTAGATAAGGATGTATTTCTGAGCCGCTTGAAGTCGGCTTTGGAGCTCAAAAACATTATCCTGACCAAAGTGTACCAGGCTTCTCCTCTATCACTGGAGGAGATATATCAACAATATTGCCACTATGGAGAGCAGCTAGCTCCTTCTATCCAGGAAACTAGCTCCATAATTCGCGAAGCGGCGACAAAAGGAGAGTTTGTTTTATTAGAAGGTGCTCAAGGAGCTTTACTTGACCCTGACTTTGGCACTTATCCCTATGTGACCTCTTCTTCACCATTGGCCGGGGCAGGCTGTATTGGAGCAGGCCTGGGCCCAAGGCAAATCGATCGTGTAGTAGGTGTGTTTAAAGCATATAACACTAGAGTCGGAGCCGGACCCATGCCCACAGAACTCAAGGACAAAATTGGTGACTTAATACGAGAAAAGGCTCATGAGTATGGTGCTAGAACAGGAAGGCCACGAAGATGCGGTTGGTTTGATGCTGTGGCAGGTCGCTTTGGCGTTCAAATAAATGGCCTTGGTGATATAGCTCTAACTCACCTCGATATCTACGATGGTTTCCCTTCAATTAAAATATGCACCGCTTACAAATTTAAAGGCGAGGTCCTGACTTCTTTCCCTACCGACATAGCCATATTAGAAAAATGTCAACCTATCTACGAGGAAGTGGACGGTTGGCAAGAATCAATAAGGGGAATTCAAAATTTTAGGAACCTGCCGGCGGCAGCTCGCAAATATATGTCTCGCCTTGAAGACCTCCTTTCTTGCCCCATCAGCCTCGTTTCCGTAGGACCAGATAGGAGGCAAATAATATTGATTAAGGACTTTTTTAGCTGATAACCGTCAGCCATCAGCCCCGGAAAATAGGCAAATCTATCTTATAGTTCTTCAGTGTCGCCTTTATAAGATCGGCTGATTTTTCATCAGGCTCAACAAGAGGCAAGCGAGGCTTGCCCACTGGAAAACCCACATAATTCAGTGCCCATTTGACAGGTATAGGATTGGAAACAATGAACAGGGCATTTACCAGAGGTAATAAGTGTCTGTGAATCTTGGCTGCCTCTTGAAGGTTACCGCTCAGGAACTGCTCTATCATATCCTTTATCTGGATTCCTATTAGATGAGAGGCGACGCTAATCACACCATAACCGCCCAGAGCAAGTATAGAGAAGGTATCGCTATCATTGCCACTGTAAACTAAGAAATCTTCCCTCGTTCCCTGAATAATCTCAGCTATCTGTCCAAAATTGCCACTGGCTTCCTTTACACCCACAATATTATCGATCTGGCTTAACTTGATTAGCGTATCAGCAGCAAGGTTGGTAACCGTACGCGATGGCACATTATAGATTATGCACGGCAAGGTAGTACTCTGAGCAATGGCTTTAAAATGCTCCCACAATCCTTGCTGAGTCGGCCGATTGTAATAAGGCACTACCAAGAGACAAGCGTCAACCCCAATTTTCTCCGCCTCCTTAGTTAACTCCTGGCTTTCTCCAGTGTCATAATTGCCTGTGCCAGCAACTACCACTCCGCGGTCAGCTACTGCTGATTTTATTTCAGCGAAAAGCCGCAGTTTTTCTTCCCATCTCAGCGTAGGCGACTCGCCAGTGGTGCCCGAGACCACCACCCCATCACTACCTGAATCCAGTAAGGATAGTGCCAGCCTCTTAGCCTGTTGATAATCAACTTCACCCTGAGCATCAAAAGGCGTCACCATAGCGGTTAATAAGCGACCTGGTTTATTCCTACCCCGAAACTTTGAAGAGCCTTTGGGAGCCCCTGGCTTATTCATTTAAACTAGCCAAACTTTCTTTAAGGCTTATCCAACCCCTCTCTATCCCTTCCTCAGCAATTTGCACAGCATTGAGCGCTGCTCCTTTACGCAGATTATCAGCCACTATCCACATAACAAGCCCGTTGGGGTGCGAGATATCCTTTCTAATTCGGCCTACAAAAACATGGTCTGACCCACTAGCAGCCCACGGTTGGGGGTAAAAACTGACGGTGGGGTCATCAAGTACCCTGATTCCCGGAGCTTGAGCCAAAACCTTCCTTGCTTCTTCAGGAGTGATGGGCAAACTGAATTCCACGTTAACTGCTTCACTATGCCCAAACCAAACAGGAACTCGGACGCAAGTAGCCGAAATAGCTATGTCCTCAGCGTGCAGTACCTTCCGTGTCTCTTCTTCCATTCTTTGTTCTTCCTTGGTATATCCGTTATCCAAAAAGACACCGATTTCTGGCAGCACATTAAAGGCTATTTGATGAGAGTAGACATGAGGACAAACACGGCGCCCTTCCAAAACTAACCGTGCTTGATTGGTCATTTCTTTCAGAGCAGCACTGCCACTACTCGATACTGACTCATAGGTACTCACCACAATTCGCTTAATGGGATCGATCTTGTGCAAGGGATAAAGCGCTACCACCATCTGGATTGTGGAGCACTTCGGACTGGCGATGATTCCTTTATGCCATTCTATATCCCCAGGATTTACTTCCGGGACTACCAGGGGCACTTCAGAACTCATCCGGAAAGCACTACTATTATCAATGACCACCGCTCCAGCTTCAGCAGCCAAAGGCGCTAACCTTCGACTAATATCAGTACCAGCAGAGAAAAAGGCAATATCAACATCGCGAAACGCCTCTGTCTTCGCTTCTCTAACCTCAATTCTGCGATGATTGAAGAGGAGCTTCACCCCAGAAAGATGCTCAGGGGATAATAATTGAATGGAAGCTACAGGGAACTTACGTTGCTCAAGTACCTTAATAATTTCTTGCCCTGTAACATCGGTAGCACCAACAACAGCTACATTGAATTTTTCCATGGCTTTTCCTAAATCTTTAGCAAGGCGTCCAATCCATAAGTCAGCCCCTTGTGTTTTGTCACTTCCTTAATTGCTAGGATAATGCCAGGCACATAGCACTCCCGACTTATAATATTGTGACATAAGCTTAGAGTTTCACCCGCTCCGCTAAATACCACTTCCTGCCCAGCCATGAATCCCGGCAATCTCAAGCTATGGATAGCTATGCCATCCATTTCCCCACCTCTGGTATTGTTGAGTACTTCACGTGTAAGTTCAGGATAAATGAATGGTTTACCACGCGCTTGCGCCATCGCTTTGGCTGTAGCGATAGCAGTCCCTGAAGGAGCATCAGCCTTTTTATCATGATGCATTTCAATAATTTCGGCGTGATTGAAAAACTTGGCAGCAAATTTTGACAGCTGTATCAGAAGCGCCGCCCCTAGAGAAAAATTGGGTGCCACTACCACCCCCACCTTATAGGTCTGGCACAATTTTTCAATTTCTGCCAGATTCTCCTCAGAAATGCCAGTGGTTCCTATAACCATGTTAACCTTTTGTTTAATAGCAATGCGGGCGGCTGCCATAGCAACCTCGGCATTAGTGAAATCTACCACCACATCTGCATCGCAGCCCTTTAAAAGCGAGCCTAAATCGGAAGAAAGGAGTATCAGTTCGGGAGCCTCGGCTAAAGGAAGATATTGCTGAGTTACTTCCTTTTCCACAGCCCCCACTACCTTCAACCCGGGCTCGCAAACCACAGCTTTAGTTATCTCCTGCCCCATCCTGCCTAACGCGCCATTGATAACTACTCTTATAGATTCCAAAGATGAAGTCATGTTCCTTATCTCCCCTCGCCAGTCCCGATTTATCGGGGTTTACTGCGTTTGTCATGTTGTTCACCCCTGCCACGTGGGTGAACAAATTTTCTCTGATGTTCCTTGGGAGCCGAGGAATTCTCAATTTTAGCACCAGGGAGATTGGAAAGCCCTTCCAATATTGCTTTGCGCGATAAATTTATCCTACCAGAATTGTCGATCCCAATGACTTTCACCATTACCTCATCGCCTACTTTGACCACATCTTCGACTTGAGGTACATGGTAGTTAGCAAGCTCACTGATATGGACGAGGCCTTCCTTCCCTGGCAAGATTTCTACCATGGCACCAAAATTGAACAGCCTGGTTACTTTCCCAGTGTAAATTTCTCCCTGCGCCACTTCCCGAGTTAAGTCCTGAATTATTTTGATTGCTTTCTGGGCTGCCTCTTCGTTTGAAGAGCCAACGAGAACCGTACCATCATTCTTTATATCTATGGTTGTTTTGGTTTCATCTATAATAGACCTTATAACCCTACCCCCAGGACCAATGACGCTCCCAATCTTACTCGAATCAATCGTTATTTCATACATCCTGGGAGCATAGGGACTAAGTTCAGAGCGACTAGCACTAATAGCTAAACTCATTTTCCCCAGTATTTCCAATCTTGCCTCACGAGCCTGACTTAAAGCTTCAGCCAGGATGTCATAACCTATCCCATGCAGCTTGATATCAAGCTGCAAAGCCGTGACCCCACGAGCTGTGCCTGCAACTTTGAAATCCATGTCACCATAGGCATCTTCCATACCCACAATGTCAGTTAGAACAACATAGTTCTCATCCTTTCCAGTAACTAAACCCATGGCTATCCCAGCCACAGGCGCCTTTATAGGCACGCCGGCATCCATCAGCGAGAGAGTCGAAGCACAAGCACTAGCCATCGATGTGCTTCCGTAAGAACTGAGCAC
>JBEKTM010000079.1:0-6870 GCA_049516035.1 Dehalococcoidia bacterium | reverse complement strand
CCCAGGCCGACCTTAACCTCGGCCATCTCAATAATACCGCCAGCCCCTCGGGCACCCCATCTGCAGGCGGGTCGGTTGAAGCCACTGCCAGCGCTGCCGCCACGGCACTACCGAGTCCGCTCCTGTCGCTGACCAAGAAGGTGAGCCCGGCGACTTATGGCAACGTTGGTGACATACTTACTTACACCCTTGTAGCCACCAATGTTGGCAACGTCATCCTAACCGGCGTTACCATCAGCGATCCGGGGCTCACCGTTACGTCATCGGTTCCGGCACAGGGCTCATCACTGGCGCCGGGCGCCATAATGACGGTTATCGGCACCCGCACCATCACCCAGGCCGACATTGACCTCGGCCATCTCACTAATACCGCCACCGCTTCGAGCGGGTCGGTTTCAGCCACTGCCAGCGCTACCGCCACGGCAAAACCTAAGACTGTCACCAAGACCAAACTCTGTTCTCAATCAATAATTCTGGGACAGTACGTCACAGATACGGCTACCGTAACCGGAGTAGGGAGTAATTCGCCGAAACCTACGGGCAAGGTGACCTTCCAGGTGTCAAAGAATGGCGGAGCCTTTACAGATTTTGGAGCGGTCAAAACTTTAAGTAGTGGTCAAGCCACATCTTCTTCTTATACTCCGACAACCGCAGGAACCTATTACTTCCGGGCTGTTTATAAAGGGGATTCGAATTATAGCGGTTCTCAAAGCGGGGATACAGAAGAGAAGCTAACGGTGACAGTAAAGCCTAAAACTCAGACTGTCACCAAGACCAAACTCTGTTCTCAATCAATAATTCTGGGAAAGTACGTCGAAGACACGGCTACAGTAACCGGAGTAGGGAGTAATTCGCCGAAACCTACGGGCACGGTGACCTTCCAGGTATCAACAGATGGCGGACTTACCTTTAAAAATTTTGGAAAGGTCAAAACTTTAAGTAGTGGTCAAGCCACATCTGATGATTATTATCCGACAAAGGCAGGAACCTATTACTTCCGGGCTATTTATAGCGGGGATTCGAATTATATCGGTTCTTGCAGCGGCGATAAAGAAGAGAAGCTAATTGTGAAAAATAAATGATATAGAGAGGAAAGAAGCAGCGCTAAACAGTAAGCATTTAGTTATTAGCCATTAGGTCTCTGGGAAGGGAGTATCGGTAAGCATTTAGCTAAAGATATTCCCTTCCCCTTTTTATTCGCAAGGTAGGCGCCTTATCCCACTCACAAATATGAATGCCTGGTTAATCCCTATTCCCGGAGCTTTACCACCGCTGCAGCCTCTCACGAACGACCGGACTGAAATCAATCATCAGGACCCTCAGATTTTTAGAATTGCGTTGCTTGATTGTCATCGTAGGGCACCTCCTTGGTATACTTTAGTTTACTATTATCTGCTGCTTTAATACCCCTTTAGGCTACCATTCTACCCCCCTCTACCCATTTTGTTAAGTGCTATTAGTTACCCTCGTTTAGATTAGTCGACCAGCACTAACACACCTGTCAGATACCCTACAAAGAGGTTTGTGGTCCCGGGATACAGGGTACATACTTATGTTAACTGGTGAAACCATATGATGGCCGGGCGAATTGCCTTCGTGGTTGTATCCTTCGGCGGGGTGTTTGGCAAAAGAGTACAAAATAGAAGTCACTTAGCCAGTTCCCAGGCAAAAAATAGTGGAGAATAGCGAAAAGGAGAACGAAGTTGGTCAACCAAAATAACCCAAACAAAAAAACAGAAAAGTCACTTGAGGATAAGAACAGCATGGCTAGAGAAGAAAAACCCAAGAAAATAATGGTACAGCCACTTCCACAAATCTTGGATGAGATTGAGAACAGCATCAACTTGGCCGATGAAGCCGCAAAAAATGCTAGAGAAGCAGCAGAGGAAGCACGGAAAGCTGGAGAGAAGGCTGCCAAAGAAGCTGCTAGAGTCGCCGCTGAGGCGATTTCCAGGGTTGAACAAACAGCCAAGAACGCTCTGCAACTGGCCGAGTTGTTAAACGCAACACTTACGGAAGCGGCTGCTGCTATAGAGAAAAAACTTACGGGAAAGCGATAACTGGAAGTAGCCTTTCAGAGCTTAAGTTTTTACGTATTGCTCGCTTGAGGCAAACCCAACTGATAAGGAGGGAATAACATGGCAGGAAAGTTCGAAATCTACAAGGATAAGTCTGGAAAGTTCCGCTGGAGACTGATCCATGCCAACGGCAAGATCATTGCGGACTCGGGGCAAGGCTACAAGGCTAAGGAAGACGCAGTCAAGGGCATTAGCTCCCTCAAGGAGAATGTACCCAGCGCGATTGTCGAAGATAAGACAACAGCTTAGGAGCCCTGATTATCAGCGGCAAATCACAAGGTTGAAGGGGAGGTTTGTCTGAACACAAAGAGCATATCCGTTAGTGGGGTAGCCATGGGGATTATTGCTGTAGTCGCCGGGCTCTTGGTATTGATATGGCCAGACCTTGTGCGATGGATTATTGGTATCTTCCTCATTGTTTGGGGTGTACTGGCTATTATAAACAGGAAGTAGAGTCCATTATGTTGGAACTAATTGACTATCAAGAGAAAGGAAGATTGGTCTTATGTTACAGGTAAACGGTTTATTGTGGGGTATAATCTCTCTTATTTTCGGCGTAGTTGTAATGATTTTCCCCAAGATACTTAACTATCTAATAGGGGTTTATCTCATCATCATTGGCATACTGGCTATTATCGCACACTTCAACGGGTAAAGATGACTCTGGTGGTGGTAAAGGACAGGGAGAAAGCGTTGAATTTTAAGAAATGGCTCGGGTTTAACCGCCCTTTGAAGACTAGGTGATAGAGAGGAGGAAAGACAAATGAGCGTTCTGGACAAGTCGATCCAATATTCCGACCAGGTGAAAACAAAGTGGTGGTACTGGCCTCTGCTGATTTTAGGCTCAGTGATGGTTGTTGGTGGCATTGTCTGGGTAGTTGCTTTATAGAAAGGACAGACTGATGAACGAGGTGAGAAGGCCACCATAAGTAAAAGGAGGTCAGTATGCCCAATTGGCTCTGGATCATTGCTATTATCCTCATAATTTTTTGGCTGCTGGGTCTGGTTACCCACTTCCTGGGCGGGTTAATCTATATCTTACTTGTCATTGCACTGATTCTAGCAATTATCTGGCTGGTGCAGCGAGTGAGAATTAGAAAGTAAAAGCATTGGAGTTGTAGCAAAACCAATAATAGAAGAAAGGAGGGTTGGAAACATACCGCGAAAGGTAAGAAGTGATAAAACGGTTGGTAAAGTAGAAAAAGATCTGGGTCTATCCACCGGTGCCATCAGGAACGAGGATGGAAGAGATACCCGGTCTGACAAGGAAATTGGAACCATAAGAAAAGAGCAAAGCAAGTAGAAGGTGAAATGTCCCGGCCTTTCATCTTCAAACGGTTCGGCGGCTAAATTCAATGGCAGTCATGTCAGCTAGCCGCTAAAAGAGGATTTATAAGGAGGAATATAATGGTTAGTAAATCGGCAAGGTTCGTCCCGAGCGTCAGGTTGGCACAGTACGATGTAGTCAATAAGAAGGGCGAAGACATGGGTCAGGTGCAGACCTTTGTGGTGGATATGCGCGAAGGTCTGATTGCATTCGCGTTGGTTGCATTCGGAGGCTTTCTTGGCATCACCGACAAGTGGTTTGCCCTGCCATGGATCGCTTTAGAGTGGCACCCGGGGACAAAGAAGTTCATACTGGATATGCCGGAAGAAGTTCTCAAGAATGCTCCCGGAATGCACAAGGATAAGTGGCTGGAAGAGATTGACAAGTGGCAGGAAGGCAAAGACCTGGAATTGGTTGACCACTATTATACTTACTATGGGTATGATTCATACCTGGGAATAGTTCAAAAGATGGTATCAAAAAGAGGCAGGCGCAAGGTGGCTGCTAAATTTGAGATAAACAAGGACGTGGCAGGGGAATTCAGGTTTAAACTGGTGGCGGTAAACGGAGAGATCATCGCGGTATCCGAGGGTTATACGGCCAAAGAAGGTGCACTGAATGGCATTGCATCCGTCAGGCTGAACGCGCCTGTGGCTGTGATTGACGACACGACAGTTTAGTATCGATAAGCCAAACAGCTGGACCAAGAATTGAAATATTCTGGTGAGCCGGTGATGCGGGCCGGCTCACCAATCTCGTTTTATACCTATAACCACCACGCTGGATTGCAGTTGCATCAATGTGAGGGTGCAGGATAGGTCATTTACTTTGACTGGCGACGTAGACTAGGTCTACCAAAGTGAAATAATAAATCAAAGGAAGTACAAAATGCCAAAGAAAGTATTAAAAATTACCACTCACTTGCCGTCTATCCCAGACTGGCTGAAAATCCATAATTCCATCACTCTTCCCTTGCCATTAAAAAGTGCCAAGGAACTGGCAAAAAAACTCTTAGAAGTTCAGAAAGACGTAGAAATCGAGCTTAATTTTGCAACCGGCAAGGAGACTACTGTAGAAATCAAATATGAGTCGAAGAAAGAATAGAAAAATAGACGAAATTGGAGATGTGCAGGGTTTTTCATGAAATATGGCGTTCACACTTCTAGAGGATACAACAGATGACTTTACAAAAGAAAGTTGAACCTCAAAACCAGTTACCCAAAACCCCAATAGAGATTGATGGACAGGATGATATAACCAAAGGGGAATTGCCTAAAGGTATTTCGACGATAGCCGCGCGCCTCGAGGAACTGGAGTCGCTGCCGCACCGTAATACAGCTCTGCATTGGGCCGCTTTTGCGCTCTCCTTGCTGTCATTGATCCTGCTTTCAACCTGGGTCTTCAGCTCCCGGGGATCTGTGCCCAGTGCCTGGGTACTGCTTGATATCGGGCTAGTCGTCGTTTTTGCTGTTGAATTCTTTACCCGCAGCGGATTCCGCTGGGGCCGGCTTGCATACTTGCGTTCACGATTCTTCGACTTCGTTGCCATCGTTCCAGCGCTAGTCCTCGTCCACCATGGGTTTGTCATCGAGGGAGTATGGGTATGGCTTATCCTAATTGCGCGCGCTGTCCGCGTGGTGGACCGGTTACTCGGAGATGGATTCGTACGGCGCAATGTCTTGGCTTTGGTGGAGGGTTTCGAGGAGGTGATAACAGATCGGGTACTCGAGCGCATTATTGCCCGCATCCAGGCGGATATGAATCGGGCTGGCTTCAGTCACGGGGTTGCAGAGGCCTTCGTACGTAATAAGGCCGCTGTATTGCAGCGCGTCCGGGCGGCAACTCCTCGCGAAGGACTCGTGCCGGGTCTGGCACATCTTGCGGGGCTAGATGCAGCTATGGAGCGCGCCGAAGAACGAGCATACGACGCCATCGTGGGAATAATAAACAGCGAAGAGGTAGATCGCGCCGTCCGAGACGTAGTCAATTCTTCGTTCTCGCGCATGCGTAACGAATTGGGAAAAAAGAGCTGGCGGCAGCACCTCGGGCTCCGGCGTCTACGAGCTAAGTGAAAGAACCACGGACCCGCACGCTCTGAATCGGGAGGTGAGAATTTGATTAATGATACAAAACAAGAGCCTAAGCGTAAGGGCCATTTCGCCAGGTACCGGCAGATTGTGATGGTCTTGGCCAAGTACAGGCTTGAGGAAGTGCTACGCTACGTCGGCTTGCAAAAATATTTAGCATTCCTCTGGGTACTGCGCGGTAATCCCTGGCGTAAAATGGCTTATACCAAGCCGGAGCGTATGCGTATGGCGATAGAGGAGTTGGGAACATCTTTCGTGAAACTGGGACAAATCCTTTCGACCCGCGCTGACCTGCTGCCACCGGCCTATACCAAAGAGCTATCGAAACTCCAAAGCTCTTTGAAACCGCTTCCCGTAGAGGTGATGAAAAAGGTAATTAGTGACGAGTTGGGTCGTTCGACTGATGAGGTATTCAACTCATTTGACCCGCATCCTATTGGCGTTGCGTCTATTGGACAGGTTTACTCTTGTACACAGGCTGATGGCACAGAGGTGGTGGTGAAAGTGCAAAAGCCTGGTGTGCCGGAACTGGTAGAGGAAGATATGTACATTCTGGGTCGTGCGGCAGTATCCGCAACGAAACATTGGAAAGGGGCACAACAATACGATCTCGTGGGGATCGTCCAGGAGATAGCTGATACCATTAAGACAGAAACCGACTACATTCAGGAAGGCCACAGTGCCGAGTACTTCGCTCAATTCTTTCAGGAAGACCGAACCATACACATTCCCAGGATTTTCTGGGAGTCCACGAGAGTACGGGTAATTACTATGGAACGGATTCGCGGGATAGGTGTTCTGGATGTACAGTCGCTGGACAAAGCGGGCTTTGACCGTAAAGAATTGGCCAAGCGCAGCGTAAGTCTCTGGTTGAAAATGGTTTTTGAGGGTGAGGCGTTTCACGCGGACCCCCATCCGGGGAATCTGTTTGTGGAGCCTGATGGGCGCCTGGGTCTGGTCGATTATGGGATGGTTTGCCAGGTAGATGACGAGGTACGATGGCGCCTGGCCGACGCTGTTAAAGCCATTCTGGACCGAAATGTGGATCTGCTCATAGATGCGCTGATAGAATTAGGTGCGGTAAGCCTGCGCCTTGAAGGGTCCCGAGCCCGCCTGCGAAAAGACATGAAATATGTTATGAGTCATTACCCAACCATCCATTTACAAAAGCGCTCAGAAAGTGTGAGCTCTAACCTGGGGCAGCTTTTTTCGCTGTTGCGTCGCAATCATATACAGCTTCCCTCTAATACTTTCCTGCTGTTGAAAACGATAATCATGGCGCAAAGCCTGGGTAGAGGATTAGATCCGGACTTTGATATTACCCCAATGTTAGAATCCAGTGTGATACAGATAATTAAAAAGAGGTATTCTATTACTG
>JBEKTM010000078.1:0-7038 GCA_049516035.1 Dehalococcoidia bacterium | reverse complement strand
TCCACGGCGCTGCCGCTGACCGCTGTGGAAATACAATTATTACCTATCCCCTGGGGGCTGATGTCTTTGGGGCCTGGGGGGCAAAACAGGGAGTCATCGTCAGCGCAGAGAAAATCGTTTCCACGGAATATATACGTAATCACTCACATCTTGTCCGGATTCCATCTTACATGGTCAAGGCGGTCTGCGAAGTCCCTTATGGAGCGCATCCCGCGGGAATGCCAAACTGCGGCCTGCCTGAATTCGAGCACTACTTTGAAGACTACGACTTCCTCACTGAAAGCAGGGAGGCATCAAGGGACGAGCGAAAATTCTCGGAGTGGATAAAGTACTGGGTTCTGGATTGCAAGGACTACAACGAGTATCTTGCCAAACTCGGTAGAGACAGGCTTCTTTACCTTAAAGGGAAGGCTCATTCGGATTCGTGGAAAGACGAAGCAGTAGCTGAGGTACCAAATCTGGATTTCCACAAAGAACCGAACTCGCTGGAAAAGTTGGTGGTCAGCGCGGCACAGGTTATAAGTGGAAAATTCGTTGCCGGAGGATACAAGACAATACTCGCTGGTGTCGGATTGTCACATCTGGCCGGGTGGCTGGCAACCTATAGACTAAAAGAAAAAGGCTATGACGTGGATTTAATGGCTGAGATAGGCATGTTTGGCCACCTTCCCAGAGCCTCAGACCCATTTATATTCAGCTATCACAACATGCACACGTGCAAAATACTGAACAATAATGAAACTATGCTGGGAGTTTTCGTCGGTGGCCCTTCAAATCAATGCCTGGGTATTCTGGGAGGAGGGCAGATAGATAAATATGGCAATGGGAACTCTACGAAACTTCCCGGCGTAGGATATCTGGTCGGCTCGGGAGGAGCCAATGATATAGCTAACGGCAACAGAGAGACTGTAGTGGTAATCAACTCGGGAAAGCAGAGATTAGTGGAAAAAGTGCCTTATATTACCTTCAGTGGGAAAAATGTGACGACACTGGTAACAGATGTCGGCGTTTTCGAAAAGATTGGCGGCGAAGAAACTTTTACGCTGACAACCTATATTCCATCCAGACCAAAACAGGCAGTAAAAGAAGCCATAGCCGGGATAAAAGAAAAAGTTGGCTGGGAACTTAAGGTCAGCCCCAATTTAAAAGAGGCTCAGCCGGTAGCTAAAGAAGAAGTGACTTTATTAAGGCTCTTCGACCCTAAAGGATTCTACACGTAAAAGGGGGCGGCTCTATTTTCCTCAACATCTCACTCCTCTGTCATTACGAGTCTGACGAAGGTAGCTGAAGCTCTCTCCTCTGGTGTCATTGCGAGGAACCGAAGGTGACGAAGCAATCTCTGTGGGGATGGGGGATTGCCGCGCTTCGCTCGCAATGACAAAAGCCTCCTTATCGCGGGGAATAAATTCTCGCCTTCTCGGTGACTTGTCGCTTGAGATTTTTTTCTTACGCTTCTGAGCGATTGAGATAGACTTGCAGAGCGGAGCGATAGTTTTGGTAAGTCTGGGAATCGAAGAGGACAAACACGACATCTTTAAGAGAGGTCGCTTGCTTCTTGAGAAACGAAACGACGGTGCTCACTGCTATTTTTGCCGCTTCATCCACGGGATAGCCGTAGGCTCCGGTGCTTATGGAAGGAAAAGCAATGCTGACCAATTTGTTCGCGGTAGCTAATTTCAGGCACTCGTAGTAGGCGCTTCTCAAAAGCTCAGCTTCGTTTCCGCTGCCACCATGCCAGATGGGACCCACAGTATGTATCACATACTGGGCTTGGAGATTTCCCCCCGTGGTGATTACAGCTTTGCCAGTGGGCAATCTTCCTTGCCGGGCAACGATTTTCTTACATTCCTCCAAAATTGCTGGCCCCCCGGCCCGGTGTATTGCCCCATCTACCCCTCCGCCACCCATTAAGCTGGAGTTGGCGGCGTTGACGATGGCGTCGGTGGCTTGCCTGGTGATATCACCCTGGGTTACGGATACCTTTGTTTTGTTTACCGTCACCTCCATCTTCTCTCCTTGCTTTAAGAGCGAAAAAATAACACAGCAAGGGAGTTAAAGCAAATCCAGCGGGTTAACGGATTGTGTAAATAGAATCATAAGCCGCATGAGAAGGTTGACGCATTTGCTTAGTATAAGGTAGATTTAGGTAGGATGAAGGCTGTTATTCTGGTTGGTGGGGAAGCGACCAGGCTGCGTCCCCTTACTTGTAACACTCAAAAGATAATGGTTCCTGTGTTGAACCGACCTTTCTTTGAGCACCTCGTGGGCTATCTGAAAAGGCACAATATTATGGATATAGTGCTCGCTGTCGGAAAATCACCTGTGCAGATCCAGGATTATTTCGGCGATGGCAGCAAGCTCGGTGTCAGGATAACTTACTCGATAGAAAATTTTGCCATGGGGACGGCCGGGGCGGTGAAAAATGCTGCAAGGTTCCTGGATGGTGCCTTCATCGTTTTTAATGGGGATATTTTCACTGATATTGACCTGAGCAAGATGATGCAACTACACCATAAAAATAAAGCTATAGCCAGTCTGGCTTTGACACCTGTAGATGACCCTACTATTTATGGAGTAGTGGAGACAGATAGCCAAGGCCGGGTCAAACGTTTTATAGAAAAGCCCAGTCGGGACAAGGTAACTACGAATATGATTAACGCTGGTATTTATATATTAGAGCTTGATATTTTGAATTATATTGCCCCCAACGCCTTCTCCATGTTTGAGCGTGACGTTTTCCCACCGCTTTTGGAGAAGGGACAGGCTATATACGGCTATCCGTTCCAGGATTACTGGATTGATATAGGCACTCCAGATAAGTATTTGAGATTACAGCACGATTTGCTCCGGCGCCCCGACTTGGTCGGAGTAGGCAATAAGGGTATCAAATTTGAAGGTAAAAGCTTTGTTCACTCTTCAGCTCAAATAGAGGGCCCAGCAGTAATCGGCGAAGGCTGCTTTATTGATAGGAATTCCATAGTGAAGGGGCCTGTCGTATTAGGGGCAAGGTGTCGTGTAGAAGAAGGCGCTGTAATAGAAGGGGTGATATTATGGTCGGATTGTCAAATTGGCCAGGGAGCCAAGCTGAGAAACTGTCTGGTTGCCTCCCATTGTTATATCGGTGAAGAATGCGAAATTCTGGATGGCTGCATTTTAGGTGATGATGTGCGGATCGGTGAAGGGAGTAAGTTATCTAATGGAACCAAGATTTGGCCGGGTAAAACTATCGAGCCGGGTACGATTTCGTTCTAAAAAACTGATATTTAGTGCAGCACATGGTATTTATCGAAATCGCTTCGTATAGCGTCGATAAACTTGCTAACCTTGACATTTCTTAGCGGGGAATTAATATGAACAGGAGAGGGCGACTCCCCATCCTTGAGAATCCCCTGATTAACTAACTCCGCTGAAATCGCCTGCTTCACTTCCTTATCGCACAAAGGCGAATGGTAAATGGTGCTCATTGAGGACAGCAATATCTCATTAAGGTGTTGATTTCCTCTTTCTTCATGCAGGTGGGGGTTTCTGGTCTCAATTTGGAGTATGTCTATTCCTTGCTCTATCACATTTGATTCTTTGGTGGGCAAGATGCCGCCAAAATTTTCGAATAAAGATATTAATTCTTGAGGTTCCACGGCATATCCCGAAGCAAAGGGCAAGATCTCCGCTAGCTGCATACTCATGGCATGTTCACCGGCATTACCCGTTATGACAATATCGGTTTCAAATCCAGTTTTAGTGGATATCAGGCTATTCAGGTATTTGTTGGTGGTCTCTGATATCCTTCCCCATTTCCTGAAGTATAACCCCGCCGAGATTTTGGGCTTATATCGCCACAATATCCTCACCATGCTGTAAGGAGACTGTGCCAGGCTGAAACCTGCGGCATAGTTTCTGACATACTCCAGCACCGACCCCGGGAAATAGTTGTCAGCATCAATGAAGCCCACATATTCCTTCCCCGCTGCCTTAGCCGCAACTAATCCTATTATCATAGCTTCACCCTTGCCATCACGCACTAACCCGTCTTCATCGAGGAGGTCGTTATAATCGGCCTCCATGGCTGCTTTGGCGATAGCAGGGTCTTTTTGATGAATAATCAAGGCCTGGCGAAGGGTGAAGCGACAAAGCTGGTCGAGAACATCCCCTTCTATTCTAAATCTGTCGACCCTTTTCCTTTGGCTATTGGAAACTACTATTACCAGGCAGTCATGAGGCACCCCGCTAACCACTCCTTCCAGAAGCCTTAATTTTTCATCTTTAGTTGGGATAACGATTGCCATCCTGTCCTCAAAATGCCGAATCGTTTCCTCATCTATCTTTCTTACTCCTGTGGCACCATGGGAGGGGAGCCTTCTTTTCATCCCTGAGTCCAAAGATATCACCCTCTGCACATGGCTCATTCTCACTGACCCAAAACGTTCTGTGTATCTCGGGCTCTCAATAAACATATACTATCTCCTCAAGCCATAATACCAAACTCGCAGTTATTGTCAAAATTTGTAAGCTAATTTATTACCCTGGAAAACGGGGGTTTTCAGGGCTCTAGATTTGTCCATGGGCATTTCTGGCTGGACTTCAAATTCCGGATATCTCCGAGATTGCTCTACTCCAGCCTTCAGGGCCAACCCCCTGGACTTTGCGCAAGCGGGGCAAATTTATATCTTCCCAACTATAATCTCTTTTCTGTACCAGGATAGGTATATCCACTTGCGAAAGCATAGATAAGTCATTCCGACCATTACCTAGCCCAACGGTCCTTATCTCTCCCCACATTTTGCGATATAAACCACTTGAAATTTCCACTGCTTTCCCTTTATCGCCGCCTCCCAAAACGTGATAAAGCCGTCCCCCATAGGCCCAGTTGAGACCAGCTTCGCCAAGCTTTGCAAAGAACTTACTCAAGTCCTGCTCTCCTGAGGAATCAAACCTTACCGGTTCGTCATATTCCCTGTGCTTGGCTAATTCGGCAGATTCTAAATTTAAGCCAGTTATTTCAGATACTTCGGCAGCACTCATATCCCTAAAGCCTGTGAAGCGAAAGTCATTCTCCTTGCTAATTTTAGCCAACAATCTTCGGACTCTACTATAGGGGATTGACAACTCGATAGCCAGAAGGTCGTCCACAGCTTTATGATAATCAAATGGGAAAGGGAAATAAGCGCGGGGGACGAAAATGGCACCTCCGTTTTCCACTATAAAAGGGTGAAATAGTCCCAATTCACGCCGATATACCTTCTGCTCTACCCTGGTCTTGGCTGAGCAAAATATGATAGGTATGCCCTTTTCCTTAAGTCGGTTTATCGCCGCCAGCGATTTTTCGTAGGAGTAGGTTTTGGAGTCCAGAAGAGTGCCATCTAAATCAGTGAATATTATTTGTTTCATTGTGTCCGGCTTCTCTCCCTCTTCTTTAACGTTGTTCAAAAAAAGATGTAGTTGCCCAATTTATTGGGCAGTTATGCCTGATGAATCAAGCAACTACAAAAATCAGGGCTTAGACATTGAATAGAAAGGTAACGACATCCCCATCCTGGATGATGTAATTCTTGCCCTCTGTCCTGAGCAGACCCCTTTTGCGCGCCTCAGCCAGATTGCCGCAGCTTTGCAAATCACTATAGCTGATAACCTCAGCTCGGATGAATCCCCTTTCCATGTCGGAGTGGATCTTGCCTGCCGCTTTGGGTGCTGGAGTTCCGCCAGGGATAGTCCAGGCCTTTAGCTCGGAAGAAACTGTGGTAAAGAAAGAAATCAATCCCAGAAGACTATAAGAGAGGTCAATAAGCCGGTCCAGCGCTGGTTTGCTCAGCCCCATGGCTTCACGGAATTCCCGGGCTTCAGCGTCGCTGAGCTGAGCTAGCTCCATCTCCAGCTTGCCGCAAAGGGCGACCACGGCAAACTGGGGGTAGAGGGAACTTATCTCACCTTCCAATTGTGAAGCCTGTGATAGTTGCTTCTCTCCGATATTAAGGACTACCAGCATGGGTTTGGCGGTCAGAAATTGATAGTTGGCTAGCATTTTGAGCTCTTCTTTAGTCAGGCCTTGTATTCTTATTGGTAGTTCCTTCTCCAGATCCGCCTTAATCTTTTGCAGCAGAAGTTGCTCCTTCAAATAGGACTCCCGCTCTGCTGCTTTAGCTCCTTTTAAGCTTGTCTCCAGTTTTTCCAGCCTTCTCTCCATAATAGCTAAATCGGAAATGGCGAGTTCTAAATCCAAGGAAGCTATGTCTCGTTTCGGTTCTATGCTTCCTTCGGGATGGGGGATCTGGGCATCTTCAAAAGCCCGGACGACCTGGAGCAAGGCATCAGCAGTAGTCAGGTAGTTCAGAAATTCTCCTCCGGCTCCTTCTTTACCGAAGCCCTTGATGGAACCGGCAATATCTATATAACTCACCTCGGCGGGAACAGTCTTTTTGGGCTGGAATATGCCTTCCAACACAGATAGTCGGGAATCGGACACCTTAGCCACGCCGATATTGGGAGCCAGGGTTGCGGAATAAGAGGCAACTTCAGCCTTGCCTCTAGTTAGGGCATTAAAGATGGTCGTTTTGCCGCTCTCGGGTATCCCGATGATGGCCACCTTCATGAGTATATCCTAGCATATTTTGCTTTGAGCGATTAAACTAATACGTTTGTCATTCTGAGGCCTTCCCCCTAATGTCATTGCGAGCGAAGCGTGGCAATCTTTTGCCTATCCCCGAGATTGCTTCGGCTGGCTTCGTCAGCCTCGCAATGACAGAATGGGGGGTGTCATTCTGAGCCTCGCTCTGAAGGACACAAGTCCTACCCATGTCTGCTGTGATAGAATACGAGGGAAATGCTCTACATTCTTTACGGCCAGGACGATTTCTCTCTTAATCAAGCTGTGCAGAAGATTAAAGCTGACCTGGGCGATCGGGAGATGGTGGCGACTAACACCACCAACTTAGAGGGTCAACATCTAACCTTAAGTGAACTTAGAAATAAGTGTGGTGCCGCTCCTTTTTTATGCCCACGTCGCCTGGTTATAGTTGAGGGCTTATTAGGGCGCTTTGAGGTAAA
>JBEKTM010000077.1:0-7076 GCA_049516035.1 Dehalococcoidia bacterium | reverse complement strand
GGTGATGTAGAGTGCTGGGTTAGTACAAGGGTAAGACACCAGCCCAGCATAAGACATCATATCTGCGAAGCTAAGAGCCGACCGTGTCAGACATGGTCGGCTCTTTTATTATCGTCCTCTCCATACGCGACGAGTCCACTAACCCTGACGATTGCTAGGGAGATTGCCACGCCCCGACTTGTCGGGGCTCGCAATGACAAAAAGTGGACGAAGACAAGTCCTGTCCACTGTAGACCCGATAAATCAGGCGACTACATTGTTTAAGTTTAAACAGCGTCACCAAGACGGAGATATGCCCGATGGCTCCTCCTACTCAGGGTAATGACCTGGAGCAGCTTGTATCACAAGCCTGGGAAACAGGGATATAATAAGGGTGGGGAGGAGGCGAGCAAAACCATGAAAAACAGCGAGGTGGCTAAGGTATTTCAAGATATTGCTGACCTTCTAGAGCTTAAGGGGGAGAATGTCTTTAAAATTCGCGCTTATCAGAAGGCAGTCCGTGCTATCGAGCATTACCCCAAAGAATTAAGGGTCATGATTGAGGAAGGGGAGGACCTGCAGAGCATTCCCGGCGTGGGTGAGGCCATAGCTAAAAAGACCACCGAGCTGATAACGACCGGCAAGCTGAGTTATTATGAGAACCTGAAGGCGGAGTTTCCCCAGGGGATAACTACTCTCCTGGCCATACCCGGGATCGGTCCCAAGACAGCTAACAAGCTCTCCAGCGAATTAGGGGTAAGCTCGGTAGAGGAGCTGGAGCGGGCCATCAACGATGGGCGAGTAGCTAAGCTCTTCCGCCTTGGCGATAAGACCGCTGATAATATTCTGCACCAAATCCAGGCGTTGCGTCGCAAAGACCAGCGCATTCCCATCGGCGAAGCTTTGCCCATTGTCGAAGAAATTATAGGTGCCCTCCGCCCTATCCCCGGCGTGAAAAACCTCACCGCCGCCGGCAGCCTGCGGCGTTTTCGGGAAACGGTGGGTGATATTGACCTGATGGGCACTGCCGATAACCCCGCAGGGGTCATAGATGCCTTTGTGGCCCTGCCTCACGTAAGGCAGGTGCTGGCGCAGGGGTCAACCAAAGCCAGCGTTATTGTCAGCGGCGGACTGCAGGTTGACTTGAGGATGGTGGAGCATGACTCCTTCGGTTCCCTGCTCCAATATTTTACCGGTAACAAACAACATAACATTTCTCTAAGAGAAAAGTGGCATAAGCAGGGACTCAAGTTGAGTGAATATGGGATAGCTGTCATAGCAACAGGCAAGCTGGAAAAATTCTCTACGGAGGAGGAATTTTATCATCGGCTGGGGCTTCAGTATATTCCTCCAGAACTCAGAGAAGCTCAGGGGGAAATAGAAAAGGCTGAGCAGGGAGCTATACCCAAGCTCGTGGAGCTATCCGATATAAAGGGAGACCTTCATACTCATACCGAATGGAGCGATGGACATGATTCCATTGAGGAACTGGCTCTGGCAGCCCAAGATATGGGATATCAATATATCGCAGTCACGGAACATTCCGGTGGACGTGGTATTGCTCATGGTCTCGATGTGGATAGGCTGAGGCAGCAAGTTGCTGAAATCAAAGCTCTTAACGAGCGCCTAAGCGGAATTCATGTGCTCACTGGCATTGAGGTGGATATTCGGGCGGATGGCAGCTTAGACCTGCCGCACGAAATTCTATCCGAACTGGATATGGTGATTGCTGCTGTGCACTCCGCCATGAATCAGAGCGAGGAGAGGATGACCCGGCGGGTAATAAACGCCATAGAAAATCCCGATGTGGACATGATTGCCCACCCTACTTGCCGCCTTATAGGAGAGCGTGAGCCCGTAGCCATAGACCTAGAAGCCGTCTTCCAGGCGGCAGCTAAGTATAATAAGATTATGGAGATTAACGCCATGCCTGACCGCCTCGATTTAAGAGATATCCACGCTTTTCGTGCCCGAGATCTGGGGGTAAAACTCGCCATCGGGACCGATACCCATAGCGTCACTCATCTGGGCTTTATGCGATTCGGGGTGGGTGTGGCACGGCGCGCCTGGTGCGAGCCGCAGCATATACTAAATACTTTGCCCCTGGCAAAATTGCTGGCTGTTTTAAATTTAAATACGAAAAAGGAGGCCCATAATGGCAAAACAGGACGTACTCTACACCAAGGAGGATAGCATTGGCATAATAACGCTCAACCGTCCCGAGAAGCTGAATGCGCTGACACATGAAATGCTCCGCAGGATTAATTCAATTATCGAAGACATTAAGAAGGATGACAAGGTGAGAGCCGTCATACTGACGGGAAATGGTCGTGCCTTCTCTGCGGGGACCGATATTTCAGGCGAAGTGCCACAGACAGCGGAGGTAGAGATAAACCTTATGAAAGAAAAGATCGCCACAGAGTATCGTCAGTCACTCTGGTTCTTCAACAGTATTCCCAAGCCGGTGATTTGCGCCATCAACGGAGCTGCCGTAGGCATCGCAGCCGAATTTTCACTGCACTGCGATATCAGAATCGCTGCTGAAAGTGCCAGGTGGGGACAGGTGTTCGTTTTGAGAGGCATGACCCCGGATACCGGCGCAGGGACTTATCTTCTCCCTCGCATCGTGGGGTTATCCAAAGCCTGCGAACTGGTATTTTCCGGAGATATCATCGATGCTCAAGAGATGCTGCGAATAGGACTGGTGAGCAAAGTTGTGCCTGACGCAGAATTGATGTCCACAGCTAGAGAAATGGCCAAGAAACTGACTAGAGGTGCCCCCTTAGCAATACAGATGGCTAAGCAACTGATGTATAGAGGCCTTGAGCAAACCATGGAGGCTCACCAAGAGGCTGCGCGCTACTGTTTCCAGCTAAGTTGCAAGACAGAGGATGTCCAGGAAGGCATCGTATCGTTCTTTGAAAAGAGAGGGCCTCGCTGGAAAGGCAAGTAGGAACATTTAAGCCTGCGTGAATGTGCTGGATTAACCGCTTAAATGCTATAATCAGGGCAAATATCAGAAGGAGGAAACACGATGTTTAAGACACGCATAACCGAGCTTTTAGGTATCAAGTATCCTATCACTCAGGGCGGAATGATGTGGCTTTCCCGGGCAGAGCTGGTAGCCGCAGTGTCCAACGCCGGAGCGCTTGGTATCCTTACGGCATTTACATTTCCAACCCCCGCGGAACTGGCGGCTGAAATCAAAAAGACCAGAACGCTTACCGATAAGCCCTTCGGAGTAAATATCACACTGTTGCCCACTCTTCGCCCTGTGGATATTGACGGCTATGTAAATGCGGTTATCGATTCCGGAGTAAAGATTGTGGAAACAGCCGGCAGAAGCCCGGAGCAATATATGGAGCGGCTTAAGGCGGCTGGAGTAAAGGTGATACACAAGTGCACCGCAGTTCGCTTCGCTCGCACCGCTCAGCGAATAGGCTGCGACGCCGTTAGCATTGATGGTTTTGAGTGCGCCGGAGCCCCCGGCGAAGAGGATGTTACCTCCCTCGTCCTTATTCCGCTGACTGTTGATGCTGTGGATATTCCTGTTATCGCTTCGGGAGGCTTCGGGGACGGGCGTGGCCTTGTGGCCGCCCTGGCATTGGGAGCAAGCGGGATTAATATGGGCACTCGATTTATGGCGACGCAAGAGTGTAATATCCATCCCAAGGTGAAAGAATGGCTGGTAAAATCATCAGAACGGGATACTATGCTAGTAATGCGTTCTTTACGTAACACCGAGAGAGTATTGAGAAATGCTACTGCTGAAAAGGTGGTTGAGATGGAAAAAAGGAGTGCTACTTTGGAGGAATTAGCATCGCTCCTCAGTGGTAAGAAGGGGCTGGAGGTTTACGAAACAGGTGCCCTTGACCGAGGATTAGTGGGTTGTGGGCAGGTAGTAGGCCTTGTCCACGACATTCCCACGGTCAAGGAGTTGTTAGACAGGATAATCAAGGAAGCTGAGGAGGTTGTCTCCAAGATAGCTGCCCACGGCGTTTTCAAGCCGCTGCGCAAACCGACTGATGTCGCAAAGCAGTAAACCTGTCAATTATAGATAGGCTCATAACGGCAAGGGCTACCGTTTTATTAATCATACAAGAGGATGCTGCCTTGAGTCCTTGGGCTGATGGAGATATAATATAATTTTCCCGAATAATCGTGGAGGTGGCTGGAGTGTCTACTCGAGATACTCAGGCAATCCAAGGGCTGAAAAATGCTATTGCTGAAGGCAGGAATTGGTATGTGGCCCTGCTTGAAGCCGTTCGTCTGTGGAGTAGTCTTGAAGAGGACTACGATGGGCGACATTATCAGTATCTTGTTGACAACGAAGCTTTCGATTGGCTGGTTTTAGCCGGAAGGCTGTGCGAAGAGCTCGATGGACTTATTCCTGAGGATGAGCTGACTAATCTTCTCTTCTTCGACAGACCACCAATAGAATTATCTAAAGACGAATTTAAGAATCTAATCGGTGCTTCTAAATACCAGGCTCACCTCAACTATCTCTATGGCATTCTTGTGGAAAAATTTCTCATTTTGGCTGTAACTGAAGAGATACGAAAGAAGAAGAGAGTTTTAGGTTTGAACAACGATAACGGAGTAATTGACGAGGCCTACCAGCGCATTTATGGTGCTCCTCAATCTGCCCTTTTAAAGCAGTTCAGCAAAGAGAGACATTATCCTCAGCTCAGGTCTATAAGCCTGAGCAAGCTTAATGAATTTACCTATTGGCTATTTAAATATCGGATAAAGACCCGCGATAAATCCCGCGTGGCTAGCGATACCAAAAAAGCCCTAACCAAATTGCATGCGATTTTAGCCCTCAAAGCCAGGCCAATTTACCCTTCCACTCTTGAAGGCTGAGGCTGTCAGCTATCAGACGATGATGAGCCTAGCTGAGATAATTCTTGTTGCAATCTCTTCAATTTATCTTCGAGCAGAGTAAGCTTTTCTTTCTCTTTTTCGACAACCTGAGCTGGCGCTTTGCTTAAAAAGGCGTTATCTCTTAGCCTGGCTTTAAGCTGGGCGATTCTTGCTTTAATTTCCTCGCTCTCCTTTACCAATCGTTGTTCTTCGGCAAGCTGGTCCACCATGCCTGCCAAAGGCACAACTACCTCAGCCTCTTTTAACACTAAGACCAAGTCTTTATCTTTAGTGGATTCCCTTTTCTGACGGCCGAGTATTGTTAAGGGGCGAACTTTAGCCAGCGTTTCTATCATACTGGCTTCGGCGCTAAGGCTCGAAAGGAGCTCACCAGTATAAACTCGGGCTTCAATCCATTTGTTTGGCTTCACATTATATTGAGCCCGAACGTTACGGATGGAGCGGATAATCTCTATTACGGAATCCATCACCCTCTCCGCTCCCGGAGCAAAGGCCTTATCCTCTGCAATGGGGTAAGGAGCCATCATTATGGACGCCGGCATTTGGTTCTTGTCAGGCAGACGTTGCTTTAAACTTTGCCAGAGCTCCTCGGTAACGAAAGGCATAAAAGGATGCAAAAGGCGCAGTGATTTCTCCAAGGTATTGGCTAAGAAAGGCAAAGTCGAAGGGGTCGATTGGTTGTGAAGCCGTATTTTGACAATCTCAATATACCAATCACAGAACTTCGACCAGACAAAATCGTAAATCTGCTGCTCCGCTTCACCAAATTGGAAGCTCTCCATCAGCTCGGTGACATTTTTGATAAGACGGTTGAGCTGGCTATCAATCCATTGGTCTTCTATTATATGCGGTTGGAGCTCTGTTGTCTGAGCTTCCAGCCTTTCAGTGTCCAGTCTCTGCAGGATAAATCTGGTGGCATTCCACAATTTGTTGACAAAATTGCGGCTGGACTCCAATTTACCCTTGCCCAGATTCATATCATTCCCTGGTGAATTCCCAGTAGTGAGAGCAAAGCGGAGAGCGTCAACACCGTACTTATCTATTGCTTCAGAGGGGTTTATGACATTCCCTCGCACTTTGCTCATCTTTTCTCCGCTCTCATCCCGAATCAAGCCATGGAGGTAAACGGTGCGGAAAGGTATTTCTCCGGTATCCTCCAGCCCCATCATAATCATCCTGGCGACCCAGAAGAAAAGGATGTCATAGCCCGTTTCCATTACCGAGCCGGGATAGAAATAGCGAAGGTCAGCAGTGTCCTCCGGCCAGCCCAGCGTAGAATGCGGCCACAGCCCTGAGCTAAACCAGGTGTCAAGGACATCAGGGTCCTGGATGATTTGTTTTGAACCGCAATGCCTACATGCTGTTGGGTCATCCACCGCGGCAGTTAACTTAGCACAGTTCTGACAATACCATACCGGGATGCGATGCCCCCACCATAGTTGTCGGCTGATGCACCAATCCTTGATGTTCTCCATCCAGTCGAAATATATCTTAGTGAAGCGCTCCGGAATTATCGTGATCCTGCCATCTTTAATCACCTCAATGGCAGCTTTAGCTAATGGTTGCGTTTTGACAAACCACTGCAGGCTGACTTTGGGTTCAATCATTGTCTGGCAACGACCACAATGTCCTACCGAATGAGCGTAGGGCTCGATTTTCTCCAAAAGTTTTTTGCCTTCCAGGTCGGCCAATACCTTATCTCGACAGGCGAACCTTTCCAGTCCTTGATACGGACCGGCGTTCTCATTCATAGTGGCATCGGGATTCATGATATCTACCAGAGGCAAATTATGTTTCTGGGCTATTTCGAAGTCCGTGGGGTCATGGGCGGGAGTTATCTTCAAGGCTCCAGTGCCAAAAGAAGTATCAACAGCATCATCAGCGATTACGGGGATTTCTCTATCAATAATAGGAAGGGTGACACTCTTGCCTATGAGATTCTTGTAGCGCTTATCTGTGGGATTTACCGCCACAGCCGTGTCGCCCAGGAAAGTCTCCGGTCGGGTAGTAGCTACAGTGACAAAGCCTTTACTTCGAGTTAGAGGATAGCGAATATAATAAAGGTGTCCGACAATATCTTTGTGCTCTACCTCGAGGTCAGACAGGGCAGTCCGACAACGGGGACACCAGTTTATCATTCGCTCTCCGCGATAGATTAAGCCCTTATCGTACAGACGCACGAAGGCAGTCCGCACCGCTTTGTTTGGACCCTC
>JBEKTM010000076.1:0-7345 GCA_049516035.1 Dehalococcoidia bacterium | reverse complement strand
GATAATTTCTTTGATAGCTTCTTCGTTGCTTTTCTTGTCGTGTTCGATTCTGTAACCCTCGACGATCTTATCCTCTTCGTCTGATAATTCGATCTGGACTCTTACTGTCATGCTATTTACTTCCTGTAATTACTATTAGCCGGGATTTCCCACTTCAATTCGCAACTAATCGGTTATCGCCCTTGAGCGTCATATTATATACCATAGCTATACAGCTGTCAATACTCCCTCCGAGCTATCCAGTTCTACTGGAGTGTCCCCTTATCCGGGGGCTGCCACCCGCTAATTAGATACTGGTGATGTGTGGACGGGTAACAAATCGCCCTATTGTTGCGTCAGAAGTAACAATCCAAGTTTCTGTTACTTAACTGCACATTATGGCCTGTTGTTGTCAGTTGAATGTGACGGGCAACTAAAAAGTCGCGAAATAGCAAACCTGCTCACTGGCGTTTCTTGAGCGTAATCTTCATCCAGATATCTGTCAACGCCATCTGGTAGTTGCCTTTGAATGCCGTTTGCTCTAGCATACCCTTAATTTCGGTCTGGTATTCTTCCCTGGTGAAACCATGTAGTGTAGAGACTCTGGGTCCAAGTCGGCCAACGAAGAACCCGTATTCTTCGTTCAATTTTCTCTTGTCAGCCGGGTTGCGGAAAACCTCAGGGCACCCATCGTATATCCAGGCTTCCTTGCCGGTTTTTAGAACACGATAGCATTCATCAAACACCAGGCGGGGTGCCTTCCAATGGTGCGAAGCGCCAGTACTAATCACAAGGTCTACCGAATTATCTTTGAAAGGGAGTTTGGCCGCATTGCCAAACACAAATCGCACATTATCAATGCCTTTGGCATGGCGTCTGGCAATCTTGACCATTTGCCTGCTGAGATCGATGCCATAGACCTGCAGGCTGGGTGACCTCCTGGCAATCTCTATTGACAAATAGCCTGTTCCCGAACCTAAATCAAGGATAGTTCCGCTTCCCATCTTTGCCACTATATCATTAGCTATCTTTGTTTCAGGCTTGCGCAGAACTATTGCCACTGTCGCATTGTACAATATGGCACCCGGGGTTGGGATTTTTTCAGGTCTCCTCAGTAAATCCTTGATGAATCTTGTTAGAGACATGGTCATTCTTCGAGCAAGATGTCGCTGAAATCACGCCACAATGGGAGGTCCATTTCAGCCATCTTAACATATCCTTTGGTATTCTGGGGACGTAATACCTGATTTGTAGTAGGCCTGATTGGTATGGTGTCCCTGGAATTCGTTAACGCAATGCGCTCCAGGATAATTTTGTTAGTTCCGTCATGGGGAGTTGACATAGGTTAATTATTCTCCTTGCTTTTCATATTTTTGTCACCAATCTAAGGCTGTTTATTCAAGGTAACCGTACCAGACGGTAAAACACGTTCTTGGCGAGTTCTGCCGCGAAGATATAGGCTATCACGATAGCAATAATTACTAGAATGAAGGTGGCTGGCAATTTGCTGAACCCCAATACTTGATCTAATGGTGTGAAAGGCAAAATAAGCGTTACCACAACGACCAATAAAGTAGCCATGAGCAAATACTTACCTGGTCGGCTTCTCAGTAAGGGCCTCCGGCTACGAATAACCAGCACGATCAAGGATGCTGAAATGACCGATTCCATGAACCACCCGGTCCGAAATTGTGTTTCAGAGGCATGTAAAAAGATTAGAAGAGCACCAAAGGTTAGGTAGTCAAAAATGGAGCTCAAGATACCAAATGTTAACATAAACTTTTGGATGAACCGGATGTTCCACCGGTGTGGCTGCATAACTGCCTCTGGATCGACATTATCAGATGCGATGTTGACTTCCGGGAAATCAGTCATCAGATTGGTAAGCAGAACTTGTTTCGGCAACAACGGTAAGAAGGACAGAAAGATAGACGCTCCCGCCATGCTGAACATGTTGCCAAAATTGGCACTGGTGGCCATGAACACATATTTGAGCGTGTTGGCAAATGTCATTCTCCCTTCCCGAACACCCCGTTCAAGCACCCCCAAATCTTTCTCAAGCAGCACAATATCCGCCGCCTCTTTGGCTACGGCAGCGGCACTTTCTACTGAAATACCTACATCAGCCGCATGAAGCGCCGGAGCATCATTCATGCCATCTCCAATATAACCAACCACATTAGCTGCTGATTTCTTGAGCGCTACAATGATTCTCTGTTTTTGATTTGGCTCTATCTCAGCAAAAAGGCTTACTTCGTTCGCTTGCCGGACTAAAGCTGCATCCGATATCTGAAGAAGGTCCGAGCCGGTCAAGATCCGTGTGGTCGATAATCCAACCTGTTCACCGATATGCGCTGTTACTAGACGGTTATCGCCGGAAATAACTTTTAAGGAAATACCCTGCTGTTTTAATTTTTTGATAGTGTCGGCAACGCCCGGTTTGGCCGGGTCATCAAGGACAATGAAACCCAGGAAAGTAAAACCTTTCTCATCTTCTTTAGTGATGGTGTTGGCGGTATTATATGGCCGATAGGCTATTCCCAGTACACGAAATCCCTGGCGATTGAAGTCCTCAAATTGGGCCTGTACCTTTTCTTGCAAGCTGGTTAGATTAACGATGCCTCCGGCGGTCTCGGCCTGAGAACAGATGGAAAACAGATTCGGCAACGTACCCTTGCTGATTACCAGATTTCCATCTTTGGTTGAGACTAAAATGCTTAACCTCTTGCGAATGAAATCATAGGGTACCTCATCCAACTTATGATAGGCAGATATATCCAGAGAACTATGAGCGCGAATGGCTTCATCGATAGGATTTTTATATCCCGTTTCAAAGGAGGAATTGAGATAAGCATACAACAATACCTTCTCATTTTCATGCCCATCTGCGCCCACGAAGGAATGCAAATGCATGATTCCTTGAGTCAAAGTACCGGTCTTGTCAGAACAGAGTATATTCATACTACCGAAGTTTTCAATGGAGGCCAGCCTCTTGATGATGACCTTTTGCTCTGCCATACGTCTAGCCCCATGGGACAGGTTGATGCTGATGATAACCGGCAACAACTGCGGGGTCAGCCCTACTGCCAGAGCCAGAGAGAAAAGCACCGAGTCCAGCAGGGGCCGTTTATAATAGACGTTGATAGCAAAGATGGCCATGACGAGGACCAACGTGACAATCATGAGAAAATAGCCAAAGTGCTTTACGCCGTGCTCAAATTCGGTCTCCGGAGGTCTGAACCTTAAATGCTCGGCAATCTTGCCAAATTCGGTACTGGGACCAGTGCTCACTACCACGGCTCTGGCACTACCACTGATAACGTGGGTTCCCATAAACAGAGAGTTCGTCCGGTGACTGATCGGCGTTTCCGCCGCAAGCAAGCCCACCAATTTTTCGGCAGGGTAAGTCTCACCGGTAAGCGTGGCTTCGTCCACAAAAAGGTCTTTCAAATCAAGAATCAGACAATCTGCGGGTACGACATCACCTGCTGAAAGCAAGATAATATCTCCCGGCACAATTTCTTCAGCCGGTACATCATTGGGATTCCCTCCACGCACCACCGATACTTTTAATTGAACGATAGCCGTTAGTCTTTGGACAGCATTGGTGGAGCCTCTCTCCTGCCAGAATCCCAACAAGCCGCTGGCAACCACAATCACCAGTATTATGCCAGCGTTGATTGACTCTCCCAGAAAAAAGGCTAATATGGCAGCGATTATCAGAATGAGGACCAGAGGACTTCTGAACTGGTTTATCAGGAGAGTTAGCGTATCAGTTTTCCCCTTGGGTTTCAGAAGATTGGCGCCAACACGCAAGAGCCTTTTCTGAGCTTCATCTTGGGTCAATCCGTTTCGGTTTGTCCCGAGTTGATTTAAAGCATCATCAGAAGAAAGCGTCCAAAATGACCTATCAGGTTGGCTCGCTAAGGTCGTCATATCCTAGATCACTGTAGTTGTGGAAACCGCGACCTGAAAATAAGAATAGTTTCATCTAACTTCTTTATATTACACTAATCTTACAGATATGTATTCTGGGGACTTGATGCCTGATTTGTAGTAGGCCTGATTGGTATGGTGTCCCTTGGCTGGTTGAGCATTCTCATGATAACTCCGGAACTACGATAGATGTTATCAGCGCACAGCAAGCGCTTCCGGACTGAACAAACCGCCAGAATGCAATAGTTAGGCCATTGCCATAATCATGTACTAGCTCTTGACTTCCCTACTATCACTCCCTATAATGAGTATATACTCCCTTATTGGAGCGATTGTCTGATGTTGAGCACACATATTATTGTTACGGTTAACCAAAGAGTCCTTAGCTTTCTTGCCAAGTTCGCGGATAGGGAATTCTATGAAAGAGAAATCGCCCGCAAGCTTAGCATAGGTTATGGCTCGGCACACCGTGCCGTCAAAGACTTATATTCTGCTGGTGCAATTAAGCGCCGACAAGAGGGGAAAATGTATTTCTATTCTATCGATTCCTCGACTGCTGCCCTCACGGAGTTCAAGAAAATGGTAAATCTCATGCTGGTTGAACCGCTAGTAGAAGAACTGAAGAAGATGTCAAGCCGCATAATATTATACGGCAGTTGCGCTCTTGGGACGGATAATTCGGAGAGTGATTTAGATTTATTCGTCGTTTCTAACAACAAAGAAGACGTGTCAAATGTTATCAGCACTTTCAATTTCCCCAGGGGATTTGAGAATATTCATATTCAGTCAGTGATTAGAACGCCTGCCGAGCTATTGGAGGGAGGGGAGTCAGAGCAGACTTTCATGGAAGAAGTTGAGCGTGGCATAGTATTATGGGAAAGGGCTAGAAGTGAATCAAGAGTTTAAACAGTGTCTCGAAAGCAAGAAGATTGTGTCCTTTGCCAGAGGCAAGAAACTGGTTAAGAAGGAGCTTTCAGTCGCCAGAAGTGACCTGGCAGATGCAAAAGCCGGTTATGAAAATGAGCGTTACAAGTGGTCAACTATTCAAGGCTATTATGCGATGTTTCATGCTGCCAGAGCGCTTGTCTACTCCCAGGGTTACCGTGAGAAGAGCCACTACTGCCTGGCTGTAGCCTTGAGGGCGCTATTCGTAGACGAAGGTAAAATGGACGCTCAGTTAGTTCGGGACTTACTCAATGCCATGAACCTCCGTCAAGCTGCCGATTACGAGGCTGAATTTTCTCAGTCCGGAGCTAAAGCGGTTATTGCTTCAGCAGAGAAGTTCATAGAAAAAGCAGACGCCACAGCCAGGAGCCAGGCCTGACGATAACAGGCGAGTCCGATGAGTGGACAGACGATAATGACGGCGCTCTGCACCCGCTCCCTGCCGCTGAACACTACGCTACCTTGTGCAACACTAAAATGCCGTAGGGTATTCTGGGGATATAATACCTGATTTGTAGTAGGTTTAATTGGTATGGTGTCCCTGAAATTCCCGAGGCATATATGGACGATTGAGGAGATTGTAACATTGACGGAATGAGTGATGTTGCTTATAGGTTATAGTCAGTTGTATCAGCTATTGTGCCGTAGAAGCTTGCATCTATCCAATAACAATATAGACTATATCCAGGTACTCTAAGCCTTCTCTTGGGGGTTTTGGAACTATTTAAACCTACTACTTCAACACGACAATTTATGGTGGGCCTTTTCAAAACAAATTCCATAGCCGGTATTAAATCTGTATCAAAGGATACTAGTACCCCTACATCATGTAAACGATCAACGGCGAAGGAAACAAAATCAATTGCTAGTGTCACATCTATTCCCTTTTCTTGTGCTTTTAGGTTGGGCCACTCCTTGGGGTATCTGAGTTGTCGTGTGATTATGGTTGCACCACCCCTGCTCCATTCAGCACACTGTTTCATATGAGCAGCATGTGTCCTAGGGTCCTTTGTAGGGTCAGGTCGCCCTGAGTACACCCGTACCTCATTCAATACACGGGTTACACCGGGAGGTGGTTGAGAACAAATGAAGTTGGCCAACTTCATCGGGTCGACTTGTCCGCACACATGATTGTCAGTATCTGAGAAGAAGGCATCTCTAATAGCATTGTAAAGGCTTTGGGCATCAATAAACAAAGTTACCTTTTCAGTAGTCATTAAGTAGCCTAAAAACAAACCTCGCCAATTCCCTGCAACTGCAGGGAATGGCGAGGAAGATTAAGTATATGTTAACTTCTTTGAGCTATTTTGTCAAGCCCGTGTGCTGGCTGACCACATAAGTATTCTGGGGACATAATGCTGGATTTGTAGTAGGCCTGATTGGTATGGTGTCCCTGGAATTCTTGACTGGTGGCATATACTATTGAACAAAACCGAGAATTGTTGAGTGAGTGCTGAACAAGGGGCCGATGACTAGATAGAGTTCCGTGTCGGAAGAATGCAGCAATCTGTAAAGACTTGCTCGCAGGAAGCAGAGATAGTTATGAACGGCACAAAAAAGTGCCCCAAGCAACCTCCCTCTCCTTGGTTTCCTCCCCTCGTCCTTTCGACTTCCGCCTACTCAGTCTCGGTTCTTCGTCCACCAACTTCCTGTTCGATTGCTTGGGACAATCTTAATAATACCACATCGGTCAATAGTTTGTCAAATTTCCGTTCTTGAACCCTGAAATGGGCATCAGTTGCTACTTAAATGACCCAAAAGACACGATCTCCCTTTAACCAAGCCCTCTCTCTGCCTTGCACAATCGTCAGGAAAGTGCAATGCACATTTGGGAGCTACGTCATTGTGGCATTCTGGGGACATAATACCTGATTTGTAGCAGGCCTGATTGGTATGGTGTCCCTGGAATTCGCGTCCTAGCGGCGTGTCGTTGCCAGGTCCCCGGCCATTCCTGTCATTCCGAGCATATATGCGAAGAATGTTGTCATTTGGCTCATAGGGGGCAGAACATGGGGGAGGCCGGGATGATTCGTTTTGTAAAAATGGCTGTTTTTTTCGGGAGTTCAGCAGGCCTTTTTCATACGTAAGGCGATTACCTCCGGCGGATTCAATTGTTAAAGTGCACGCGATTCGTTTCGTCGGTTTGCCCTTTATATTTGCAAGCCGTGGAGGCTGGCGGAGTGACGCAGGGAGGCAATTTCCAAAAGGTTCTCGACAACAGTTTTCAGGTAGCTGCGGTCGGCTGGGTCCAACCGGTAATTTGCAGAATACAATTTTACGAGTAATCTGGAGGCTTCTCTGATTACGCGGCGGTTACCTGGGTCGTGCTGAAGAGAAGACTGTAACTTGACGCGAATGAACGCTACTTCAGGGTCAACGCCTTCCAGATTCGTAATGTTCCACAGTTGGGATGTTTCGGCAGGGCTAAGGGTACCGGAATAGAAGCCATGTTTGCAGGCATTCCGGTTGCCTTTCTGGCCACCGC
>JBEKTM010000075.1:0-7411 GCA_049516035.1 Dehalococcoidia bacterium | reverse complement strand
TTCCGGGAAAGCAGCGGTATTTGCAATGCCCGGTGCATCGGCTTGTATTGAGACATTATGCTAACCGTCACCGTGGGAGAGAGCTCTCGAACAAGCCAGGTTAGCGATTCTTCACTGCCTGCCAGATCGTTGGGCAGAATAAGATGGCGCACTATCAATCCTTTTTGTGCCACTCCAGATTCATCTACCACCAGGCCTCCAACCTGTCGATACATCTCTTCAATAGCCTGACGAGCCCGCGCTACATAATCCCGGACATGCGAGAACTTCTTAGCCCACCTGTCAGAGGCATATCTCAAATCAGGCAAGTAGATACTTATGACACCATCCAGCTCTTTCAGAGAAGCGACAGAATCATAGCCGCTACTGTTGTAAACTAGCGGCACTCGCAGCCCCATAGGCACCGCCTCCACAACTGCCCGCAGGACCTGGGGAACAAAATGGGATGGCGAAACGAAATTGATATTGTGGCAGCCCAGTTCATTCTGAAGGTAGAGCATCCTTTCTGCCAGGATGTGGCAGTCCATTTCCTTTGACTTTTGCTTTTTCCAGTTCTGACTTATCTGGTAGTTCTGACAATAAACACATCTCATATTGCAATTGCCCAAGAAAACCGCTCCTGATCCTCTGGTTCCTGAAATAACTGGCTCCTCCCCTTGATGAGCGCAGACCGCCGAGACTATGGGGAGACGCCCTGAATGGCAATAGCCCAGTTCGTTTTGTAATCTATTGACCCGACACTCCCTGGGGCAGATATCGCAGGAGGCTAATCGAGCCTCAAGTGCTTGCGCACGACGCTCCAATTCGCCAGAGTGGTATAGCGAAACATATCCTGGTTCCATAGACGCTAAGAGCACCATGAGTGAACGTGGCGCAATTTACTAACTTACACTTTAGACGGCTGACATGGTGCTGTCAACTGTCCGCTCACTGAAATCGGTATTCCGGGGACATAATACTTAATTGGTAGTAGGCTCAATTGGTATGGTATCTCTGGAATGCCTGTTAAGAGTCATCTTGGCACCATTTGATAACATCGGTTGACCAGATGGTGCCCACGGCTTTTTCCAGTACCGCCTGGCGTGGATCCGGTATATCCAGCAACATCCGCAGGATGCGGTCCTCAAACTGGCTCAGGAACGGGCATCGTTTACGCAGTGAGAGTATGGTAGTTCTTGCTCCGCCATAGACCAGATAGTCGAGTGACCGGGCATGGGGCTCAATATGCTCCCGCACATGACCGCAAACCCGGCCCAGAAACTGCTCTATCTGTTTTTCCCGGTGTCGGGCAAACCGCGCCTGCGAGGAGCCGCCCTTTTTGTGGCGGGCGTGCACCAGACCTGTTCCCGTCTTGCTATCTATGAGCTCTGTACCCCGGCAGATGCCAATACTATATGCTCCTAATCGGACCAGGACCAGAGCGATAAGGAAGTCCTGACTGAGAAGGGAACGCAACGGCCCAACATCAAAGCCGTCGGTGATATATTCCTCGACAATCGGGAATGGCGGCAGGACCAGATACATTTGCGGCGGACTCCAGAAAAACGCTGCCCCTCTTTCCGAGCCAGCCATAACCTCAGCCACGTCCGGCGGTATGGCAGTTGCAGCAAACACCCTTTCCAGCAGATTTTCAACCCTGTCTTGAGGCGTCCCCTGTGGGAGGTATAACGATATTGCTTTGCCCTCGGTCACAGCCAGCTCGTCCAGAAAGGCGAACATCTGCGATCTGCCGAGACGGAACCTCCTTGATATAAACATAATATCAATGACTCAAACGACATACTCTGGCTACATGCTGACTATGGTAACGCCATCGCCGCCCTCGCCCTGTTCCCCAGGCTGAAAAGACGTGACCAACGGGTGAGAGGCTAGAACCTCCCTGACAATCTGACGCACGGTGCCCGTGCCGATACCGTGAATGATGCGGACCCGGCTCAAGCCACACAAAGACGCTTCGTTAAGGTAGCCATCCAGCGCCGGCTCGACCTCTTCGGCCCTCTTTCCCCGCAGGTCAAGCTCTAGAGAGACCCTGGACTTGCTCAACCTCCTCGTTATCAGGGCACCCCCCCTCTTCACCACTCCAGTTGATGGTATCCTCTTTTCCACGCTGTCCAGCCTGAGAGTCATCTTCACTTTCCCGGCCTGGACTTCGATGAGCTCGCGTTCCTCAAACACTGAAAGCACCGTGGCGGGCACGCCAGCATCTTTCAACCAGACGGTATCACCGACAGTGATCGGGCCTGCCTCGGCTTCCACTTCGCCTGTTTCAACCACCGGTCTGGCTTGCCATACCTCGGCATCCAACTTCTCCTGGGCTTCGGCTAGTGCCTTCTTAGCTTGCTCGATTCTTTCCCGGGACTTTTCTTTGCGCAGTTCCGCTGCCGCCTCACGAATTTTCATCTGCAGTTCGGCAGCCTCGTGAACTATTTGGTCACGTGTCTCCTTGACAATTCTTCGCCTGTCTTCTTCTAGCTGGCGGAGCCTGTTTTTCAAGTCCGCGTCGCTCTGTTCTGCTTCGCTTAGCTCTTTTTCCAGACTGTGGCGAAGCGACTCAACATTCTTCTGCTCGGTCGCCAGATTGGTAAGCAAAGCCTCAATCTCCTGAGTGCTCTGGGAAAGCATGTGTCGGGCGCAAGCCACGATCTCCTCGGGCAGTCCCAGGCGAGATGCTGTCGCCAGAGCATTGCTACCGCCGGGAATACCCACTGTAAGGTGATAGGTAGGCGCCATGGTAACGGGGTCCACATCCAGAGCCGCATTTTCTATGCCCTCGGTAGCATGAGCCAGCGCCTTTAATTCAGTGTAGTGAGTGGTGGCTACGGTCATCGTTCCCTGTGACAGAAAATGGAGCAGGATAGCGCGGCCCAGGGCTGAGCCTTCGCCCGGGTCAGTGTTGGTGCCCAGTTCGTCTAACAGCACCAGGCTCTGTGCCGTGGCATCGTTTATGATGTGCACGATGTTGCCTATGTGCCAGCTGAAGGTGGAAAGGGTTTGTTCGATGCTCTGCTCATCACCGATGTCGGCATATACGCCGTCAAAAACGGGGATGCGGCTTTCTGCTTGAGCCGGAATGGGTAAGCCAGCCTGCGCCATCAGACTGAGAAGTCCTATCGTCTTGAGCGCCACCGTCTTACCACCGGTATTGGGTCCGGTAATGACCAGAATGGAGAAGTCCCGGCCAATCTCGACCGACAGCGGCACTGCCTTCTTCTTCAACAGCGGATGCCTGGCTTCCACCAGCCTGAGCACTCCGCCCGGTTCATGTCCCTCTGCCTTAGCGTTTCTAGCAGCGCCCACAATAATGGGTTCGGTGGCTTTGGCTTCCCGAGCGTATCTGGCCTTAGCCAGCGCCAAGTCAATCTCAGCAATCAACTCGATGTTACGGGAAATTTCGCTTTCGAATGCCCCGACTTCAGCACTGAGCGTTCTCAGTATCCTTTCTGTCTCGTCCCTTTCTTCGGCAACCAGCTCGCGCAGTTCATTTTGCACCTCGGTAGTTGTCCACGGCTCGATAAATACCGTGGCCTCGGTATTGGAGACGTCGTGGACAATGCCCTTTATCTGCCGGCGGCATTCCACCTTGACGGGAATTACATACCGACCTTCCCGCTCGGTGACAATAGGTTCCTGGACTATTTTCCGTCCCCGGGGTGAGGTGACTATAGCTTGCAGATGAGTGAGCAATTCCCGGCGCACTTCGCGCATCCTATGTCTCACCGATGCCAGTTTAGGTGAGGCTGTGTCCAGCAGGTCGCCGGTCGGACTCAAGCAACCATTGATATCCTCTACAATCTGTTCCAACTCCACAATGTCTCTAGCCAGGCCGCTGAGCAACAGGAGATCATGTGACAGGTTCACCAGGTGGTTTTTTAGCCGGTGGGCAGAGTCCAGCGTCTTGTGAATTTCCAGCAAAGATTGCGGGTCCAGGACCTTGCCCAGTGCCGCCATTTTCACCATTTCCCGGATATCAACAACATCGCCGATATGGGTATCAGGACTGAGTGACAGCAAGCGGCGCGCCTCAGCCGACTGCCTGAGCCTCAGGCAGACCTCTTCTTCATTCGAGAGAGGAGTGAGGTTGAGAGCTAGCTCTCGGCTGGTGGAAAACGAAGTAAAGCCGGCCAGTATCTCCCGTACCTTATGAAATTCCAGCAGTCCTAAATCCCTGTCGCCCAAGATAGCCTTCCCAAGTCGTCTATACTCTCATCGCCATATCGCTCAGCGAATAGTATAAAGCAATCCCCTGAGTTTTCAAAAAATCGGCTTCTCCAGTCAGGGAGTAAGCCTGATTGGCATGGCATCCTGGGAATTCTATTGACAGGAAATAAGAAATTGGCTCATAATCCTATTCCAAACTCGCCAAGTCTTCGGAGGAGACCATGAATCTCAAGAATCTCAAGCAGATGCTGGAAAGAACTGCCAGCGAGGTGCCCCAGCAAACAGCCCTCGTCCTTGGCCCTCGCAGAGTTAGCTACCGCGAATTGGATGAAACTTCCAACAGGATCGCCAATGCCCTTATCAATTTAGGGATAAAGAAGGGCGACCATGTAGCCATTCTATTATCCCGTACCCCGGAATGGGTCATCAATTGTTTTGGGGTGCTAAAAGCTGGAGCCGCTGGCGTGCTCCTCGATAGCGGAGCTAAGGCGCCCGAACTTGAACCTCAACTCCGCGAATCAGATTCCAAAATTCTGATTACCGAAGAAAGATTCTCCCCCATGCTGTCCTCAGTTTTGCCCAATGCCCCCCTGCTGAAACAGACCCTTGAGATTGATACAGACTCTTACAAGAGGATGGTGGCCAGTAGCTCAACTGTATCTCCCTCTGTCGATATAGATGGCGAGGATGAAGCTATCCTTTTCTACACACTAGGCGTGCTAGGGAAGAACAAGGGCGTGGTGCATACCCACGCGTCGTTCCTGTCAATTTTGCCCATAGCGGTGGCAAAATTTGAACTGGAGAGAGACGATGTCGTTTTAGGTCTGCTCCCTTTTAACTACCTTCTGGGATTTGGGTTAGTTGTTCTCATGCCCGTTTGGAGGGGAGCCACCATAGCTATTCTCCCTCATTTCAGTTCCAAGAGTATCCTGGAGACTATAGAGCAGGAAAAAGCAACTATGCTTATAGGCGTCCCGGCCAGCTTTAATGCCATGGCTATGATAGATGAAGAGACGGTTAAGAGCCATGACTTCAGTTCGTTACGGGCGGTGCTTTGTGCCGGAGCCAAATCCTCAGCCTTTTTTTTAGAGGCGCTTGAGAAAAAATTTCATTTAACTGCCTGCGAAATATACGGGCTCACGGAGTTGATAATCGTCACTATCGGTGCTATTCGTGACCGTAAATTAGGTACGGCCGGGAAGCCCCTGGCTGAGCTCAGAGTGCTGGATAAAAACGGCAAGGAAGTGCCCCGTGGCAGCATAGGGGAAGCTGTCGCCCGAGCCCCCTGGATGATGAGAGAATACTACAAATCGCCTGAACTCACAGCCCAGGCCCTCAAAGATGGTTGGTTTCATACCGGCGACCTGGTCAAGTTGGATGAGGACGGCTATCTAGAGTTCATAGAAAAATCATCATCCATTATTGTGCCCTCGGGGGGAGTTAAGATTCTCCCCGCAGCAGTTGAAGAAGTCCTCCTGAAACACCGCGCCATAGCTGAAACAGCCTGTGTTGGTGTCCTTGATGATTACAAAGGACAAATACCCACAGCATTTATAGTGCTCAAGCAGGGACAAAGTGCTACGCCGGACGAAATACGCGATTTTTGCCGCCAGAGCCTATCTGAATACAAAGTACCCAAGCAAATCAAGTTTGTGGACAGTCTGCCCAGGACCGGGTCAGGCCAAATAGATCGGAAACGACTCAGCGTGACAAAGGAAAACTGACACAGGGAGGACTAAAACAGCCGACCAAGATGTTTTGCGGCGTCCAGCATGGTACTCCGGGGACATGATACTTTATGTTCAGCGATTAATGATTTCATTGTAGATTGATTCATATTTTTCTATTACCTTATTGATATCGTGATCTTTGATAATTTCCAAACTTTTCTGGGACATTTGCGCCCGCATTGCTTGATTGGAAAGTATCGAGATAACCTTTTCAGCCAGCATTTGGCTGTCCCCATCTGAAAAAAGGTAACCATTTTCTCCGTCGTGTACCAATTCGGGCAAAGCCATGGCATTCACGGCAACAACAGGTAATCCAGACGCCATGGCTTCCATCGTTACAATACTTTGCAACTCTGCTATACCTGCTATCACAAATAGATCAGCGATCCGATAGATATTCTGCAGGTCTTTATCGGGAACAAATCCTGTAAATGTTACTGCCTTTTGTATGCCCAGGTCCTCTGCTAATTCCTCAAGTTTTTGCTTTTCTTTCCCCATACCAACTACTACTAGATGAACGTTAGTGACGCGCAAAATATCTGGCAGCGCTCGCAAAATTACGTCAATCCTTTTTTCTTTATCCAATCTGCCTACATATAGCAACACCTGTTTATTGTTTGGTACCGCGAAGATTTGCTTCAGATACAATCCATCGTTGGTTGGCTTGAATCTCTCCAAGTCAATGCCGCACGAGATCGGCATAACATCTTTGCGAAAACCGGCGTTTCTTAACAACGCCGCCGCGGTTTTTGTCGGCGTGGTCACAACATCAAGTTGTTCAAAAATCCTTACACAGTCTCTCCAAGCACCCTTTCGCAGCCCTCCCTCGGCAATCTCTGGTAGATGAAGATAGTGCACCAGATTTTCTGGCATGAAGTGATTTGTGCCTATAACCGGGATGCCAAGTTTTTTGGCTGCGCTTACTACTCGTCTGCCGATCAGGAAATGATTTTGAATATGAATGATATCGGGGGAAATTTCCTCGACCACTCCCCGGATGGTTCTGGAAATGAAGAGCGGTGAAATTCTGAAGTTTCGATATACCAGAATGCTGATGGAGCGAATTCCGTATACTGTAACTCCCTTATCGTTTGACACCGTGTTTTTGAATGAGCGGGATGGGCACATGACAAAGACATGGTGGCCTCTTTTTGCCAGGCTGGTAGCGAGCCGATATGTGAAATAAGCCGCCCCGTTGACATCCGGATAATAGGTATCAGTTGCAATAAGTACTTTCATGATTTCATCATGTTAACTAGTATTTTTATCTACATATTTTTTACTACCATTTTTCATTATATAACAAATCGCAATAAACATATGACGGTTGCAATAACTGTTCCCATCGCTGCATAATCGAGATATGAACTAATTTGTAGCAGGTCTGATTGGTATAGTGCCCTTGGAATTCAATATTGCTTAACAGTCTGGCTGCATCAGGGGGGATCCTACGTTACAGCCTTTTTGTGCTTTCTCCTGCGGAAGACCAGGAATACTATTCCCGCCGCAATAGCTGCCAGTAT
>JBEKTM010000074.1:0-7452 GCA_049516035.1 Dehalococcoidia bacterium | reverse complement strand
GCCTCCGAACTAGAGAAGAGACTAGCCCTGGAAAAAAGGTTGGAAGAGTCTCTAAATGAAGTTGAGCATGCCTTACAAAAATATGAAGCCGGCACTTATGGATTGTGCGATTCCTGTGGACAACCTATAGAACAAGCTCGCCTTGAAGCTATACCACAAGCAAGCCTATGTATGAAGTGTAAGGCAAGCCAAGAAAAGGATGCAAAAGCGGCAAGATAATGGGCCTCCAAGCAAATTGGTGACCAGCAAAATAACGGATTCCGTGGGTGAAGATAAATCGAAAGTTTCTCCAAGCAAGTATAGAGGTAGATTAAGGTTACTTCTGATTGTCGCTGCCTTGGTGGTTACCCTTGACCAACTGAGCAAGCTGTGGATCAACGCCAATCGATCTCAAATAGAGTTGTTGCCAGGATTTCTTGATTTACGTTACACTGAAAATACTGGTGCCATTCTGGGTTTGTTTCACGGCCACACCGAGCTTTTCATCGCTCTCGGCATAGCTGGTTTGGTCATTATCTTGGTGTTTCTTTATTACTTCCCTCCAGCTACCACCTTGGGTGTGCTGTCCTTCGCTTTGATTCTGAGCGGAGCCGTGGGCAATCTCATAGACCGCATCCATCTTCGCCACGTAATTGATTTTATCAATCTCCACGTGCACGAACTCTTTCACTGGCCCACCTTTAACATCGCCGACGCAGCTTTAACAGTGGGTATCCTTATGCTCATTTATTACTTTTATAAGTCGGGAGGACTTAAGAAAGCATATGAACGCAGCCGCAAGTCCCAAAATTGAGACGTTGCAATTCAACTCGCCTGATCCCAACATTCGCCTTGATAAGTATTTAACACAAGTTCTTCCACAATTCTCACGCGCTTATTTGCAGAAATTAATTGAACAAGGTCATGTCTTGATCAATGGACAAATAACAAAAGCGAGTCAAAGGTTAAATAAAGCCGATAGGATAACAGTCGAGCTTCCTCTTCTGCCAGGCCGTCCTTTAGCTGAACCAATGCCTTTAACCATAATTTATGAAGATGGGGACATATTGGTCATAGACAAACCCGCTGGATTAACAGTTCACCCTGCCCCGGGGCATCCCAGCCATACTTTAGTCAATGCCATCTTAGCCCACTGTCCCGGCTTGACCATGAACAACGAGCCGATGCGCCCAAGCATAGTTCACAGACTAGATAAAGATACATCGGGCCTCATAGTCATTGCCAAAAATGACCTTGCCCGAGAATATTTAACCGCACAGTTCAAAAGCCGCACTGTAACCAAAAGATACCTTGTCCTTGTCAAAGGACGGCTATCTCCGGAACAGGGGATAATCGAAGCGCCTATCGGGCGAGACCCTCATCGTAGACAAAGAATGGCGATAGTAGAAGCAGGAAAAGAGGCTACTACCCAGTATCGAGTCCGAAAATACCTCGATACCTACACTTTAGTCGAAGTCACCCCCCTAACAGGGCGCACACATCAAATCAGAATACACCTGTCAGCTATCGGCTGTCCTGTCGTCGGTGACCCTATTTATGGAATAAAATCAGCTCATCTTAACAGGCAATTTATTCATGCCTACCAACTTGGCTTTCGTCTACCTTCAACTAAACAATACCAGGAATTTACTTCGCCCTTACCAATGGATTTGGAGCAAGCCTTGGAGCACGTAGCTCGAAACGCTTGAAAAACTTTCCAAATCACCACTCAGATGACGTGTGCAGTTTCTTGCAATGAGAAGCCTTGTTTGATATGATTAGCAAGATAAAATGGATAAAATAGAGTTAAAGGTTGCGAACCGAGAGGTCCTCGGTAAAAAAGTCAAGCATTTGCGCCGCCAGAGTATTACTCCGGTGCATGTTTTTGGGCACGGTATTGAGTCGCTGGCACTACAGTGCGACACCAGGGAACTTGAGCAAATATTAAGTCAAGCTGGGCAGACAAGGCTTATTACTCTCAAGCTCGCTAAAGAGAAGAAGCCCAGGACCGTTGTCGTTCGCGAATTTGATAGAGATTGGCGCAGGGGAGAATTGGTCCATGTCGACTTTTATCAGGTCAAAATGGAGGAAAAGATAAGGCTAGAGGTTCCTGTTGTCTTAGTCGGAGAAGCGCCAGCCCTGAAGTCCAAAACCAATATGCTAGAGCATGCGCTTGGGACTTTGACTGTAGAGTGTTTGCCGGCAAAAATCCCTAATAGCTTGGAAGTGGATATCAATTCCCTCACCGAGCCAGATCAATCAATACGCGTCAAAGACGTCACCTTGGGTGAAGGCATTACAGTTCTTAACAATCCAGAGTTGGTTGTGGTGAAAATTAGTTTGCGACCTGTGGAAAAGGTAGAGGAGAAGATAGAGGAGAAAGTAGAAGAGAAGGTGGAAGAGGTGGCGGAGGAAGAGGCTGAAGCTCCCAAAGAGGCTACGGTAGACGAAAAGAAATCGAAGGAAACATAATCGTCGGACTTACCTAGCAATTGCTTTCTTACCTACTACGGATACCGGGGATTTGCCCAGCTAGCAAATCCCTGATATAATACCCGAAATTAAATACTAGCTCTCTCCGAGCTGTCTTGCCTAAAGAGAATCCATGGCAAGCAGTCGGTAGGCTAAAAAGCCTCGAGGGCACAGATAGAAATGCCTGTGCCTCCCGTGGTTGGAAAGGAGGGAATATGGAGCTTGGTTTTTGGACAGCATCGTTTTTGTGACGGTGCTTTTTTGTTCCCGTTTTTTGCTTCTTTTAAGGCTTTGGCAATTCATGTCTTATAAAAAGTTCCTAAGAGATAACAGGAGGTTTTCAATGAAAGGCATTTTGCCTAAGATAGCTTCAACTGTTTTGGTTGTTTTGGCTTTGACATTGCTCGTAGCGGTTCTCGTAACGGTTCCCGGCTGTAGTCCGGCTGGCAATGAAACAGGCAATCAAACAGTAATACTAAAGCTAGCAACCACTACCAGCCTCTACGACACCGGCTTGTGGGATTATCTGGAGGACATATTTGAGGAAAGTTATAACGCCGACTTGCAGATAACAGCTGTGGGTACTGGTAATGCTTTGAACTTGGGTAAGACTGGTGATGTGGATGTGGTTGCCGTCCATGACCCCGCTCAAGAGGCAACATTTATAGCCGGTAACTACTCTCTTAACGCAACAGTAAATAACACTTCTGCGGCGCGAGTCACCTGGGCTTATAACTATTTCATCATCGTAGGCCCGGAGTCTGACCCCGCAGGCATTGGTGGAGGGAATGCGACAGCAGCCTTCCAAAAAATCCACGATGGGGGGGTGGCTAACTCGACGCTGGTTCAATTCGTCTCTCGAGGGGATAACTCGGGAACTCACGGCAAAGAAAAAGCCCTCTGGGCAGCAGCCGGCTATAATTATACAGCGGATATCCTAGGGAATGGAACGGCCCAGGGCTGGTATTTTTCAACTGGGCAAGGCATGGGAGCTACACTGACTGTGGCTAATGAGAAGCTGGCTTACACCCTGACAGACAAGGGAACCTACCTGGCTTACCAAAGCCAGTTGGATTTGGTACCCTTGGTAGACACAGGGGGTAGTCTGATCAATATCTACTCGGTGATGATCTGCAAGAACGGTATCCAGCCTGAGATGGCTCAAAATCTGGTGACTTTCCTCAGATCACCTATTATCCAGGCTTTAATCGCCGGATTTGGCGTGCCCGAATATGGAGAACCACTATTCTACCCCTGGGATCCCGATATTTGCGGGTTGCCCTAACAGCTAGGGAAAGGAGGTGTGATATGCCAGTCATAGCAGCGATAGTGAAGTGCAAGAAGTGCGGTGCTGAGGTCAGGTCAGACTGGAAGTACTGCCCTAAGTGCGCTGACAAGATTACCTGCACCGGCAAGTACGAAGCCTGTGCCAAGAAATAGCGTATTACAACAGGTAGGAGCAATTGACGGAATTATGGCACGCCTTAACTAAGGCCATAGAACTCATAATCTCCCTCGACCCGGAGGTAATAGAGATAGCCGGGAGGTCCCTGAGGGTCTCAGGGACCTCCTGTCTGCTGGCCTCTCTGATCTGCATACCACTGGGGAGTCTAATACACTCCCATCACTTTCGTGGGAAAAGGCCCTTAATAAATATCATCCAGACGCTGTTCAGCATGCCCACAGTTCTTGTTGGTCTGTTTGTTTTTGTGCTATTTTCCCGGGCTGGGCCACTGGGTTTCTTCGGCATATTACTCACGACTAAGGCCATGATAGTTGGCCAGATGATATTAATCACTCCCCTGCTGCTTGGTTTGACTATTTCCGCGCTGAGCGGTGTGAGTAAGGAGATTGTAGATACCGCCACCTCGCTTGGTGCCAGTGGCTTTCAGACCATCCGGCTTGTGTTGAGAGAGGCAAGGTATGCTGTGCTGGCGGCTGTGATAATGGGTTTTGGCAGAGCCATATCGGAGGTTGGATGCGCTCTGTTGGTCGGTGGCAATATGAAGGGAGTCACCAGGGTCATAACCACAACGATATCAATGGAGACAGCCAAAGGCGACTTCGAGTTGGCTATAGCGCTAGGCATAATTCTTCTATCCCTGGCACTCATCATTAACATCGTCCTGAATAGGTTGCAGCAGAGGTAATTATGATGAAACCACTATCTTCAATAATCGAAGTGGCTGGCTTAAACCATAGCTACGGTGAACGGAAGGTACTACAAGGCTTAAACCTAAGTATTGGCAAGGGTGAAGTTTTCGCCCTGATTGGCCCGACCGGAGCGGGCAAAACAACGCTTTTACGTATTATAGACCTGCTGGAAGTCCCTGGCGCGGGAGAAATCTATTTCGACGGCAAATGTATCCCCCGGTCAGGGAGACAAAGATTGGAGATACGTCGGCGGATGTCATTTATACATCAGAAACCTCAGGTATTTAATTTGAGTGTCTACGATAATGTTGCCTGTGGCTTAAGATGGAGGGGAGAGGGAAAGAACAAGATTGCCGAGAAAGTTGACCATATTCTGGAAATGGTGGGGTTAGAAGGCTATAAGAATAGAAACGCCCGGACGCTTTCCGGTGGTGAGGCGCAGAGAGTAGCTTTAGCCAGGTCTCTGGTGCTCGAACCTGAGGTGTTGTTATTGGACGAGCCGACGGCTAGCCTTGACCCTGTTTCCACAGCCAAGATTGAGCAGTTAATTTCATATGTTGCCAGGCGACATAACACAACTATGATAATGGCAACGCATGATATGTCTCAAGGGCAGCAACTCGCTGGCAGGATAGGGGTGCTTCTTAATGGCAGACTTGCCCAAACAGGCAATGTCACCGACATATTCCGTTCGCCCCAAAACGAACAGGTGGCTCATTTTGTCGGTATGGAGAACATCCTGAAGGGCGTAATAAGTGCCAGTAACGAAGGTATAGTCATGGTAAATGTAGGTGGCAATGCCATACAAGCAGTTTCTAACCACCCTGCGGGAAAGGAAGTATATGCTTGCATCAGGCCTGAAGATATCACTTTAGCTTTATCTAGCACCCAAAGTTCGGCGAGGAATTCTTTTCAAGGCAAGGTTAGCCGGGTAACCACTCTAGGACCCCTTAGCCGGGTGGAAATAGATTGTGGCTTCCGCCTCGTAGCTTTAGTCACTAAAATATCAGCAGAAGAATTGAATTTACAAGAAGGCAGGGAAGTCTATGCTACCTTTAAAGCTACCGGGGTGCATATTCTGGAAAAGGGAATTAGCCAATGACTGGAATTCTTGATTCTTTCGGGCGGAGCATAAATTACCTCCGGATTTCAGTTACCGACCGTTGCAACCTGCGCTGCCTCTATTGCATGCCACCTGAAGGTGTCCCACAGATGTCACATAACGAGATCCTCTCCTACGAGGAGATTCGGGCTGTCGTCCAAGCGGCGGCAGAGCTGGGCATCAACAAGATAAGGCTCACTGGTGGCGAGCCTTTGGTTAGAGCTGACTTACCCAACCTCATTAAGATGCTCTCTCAAATAGAGGGAATTCAAGAGCTGTCTTTGACGACAAATGGGACGCTTTTGAAGAAATATGCTCGGAAACTTAAGCAAGCAGGTTTATCTAGAGTTAATGTGAGCCTGGACACGCTTAAACCCGATAAATTTCAATACATAACCCGTCTGGGAAAATTGAAAGATGTTCTTGAGGGCATCGAGGCAGCCAAGGAAGCTGGCTTTCAACCGGTCAAGATAAACACGGTGGTCATGCGGGGTATAAACGATGATGAGATACTGGATTTTGCCAGGATGACCTACAAAGACGGATGGCATGTCCGATTCATCGAACTTATGCCCTTCAAGGGTATCGCAGAGTTTGTCCCTTCCTTCGAATTGCAACAACATATTAGCTTGCTTGGCAAGCTTGAGCCCTGTCCCGATTCCATCAGGATAGCTGGCAACGGACCTGCTATGTGCTACCGCTTATCGGGAGCCAAGGGCACTATAGGCTTCATCAGTCCGCTCACTGAGACCTCCTTTTGCTCTAGGTGTAACCGTATGCGACTTACTCCAGATGGCAAGCTACGCCCTTGCCTTCTGGGAGAAGACGAGATTGACTTAAAAATGCCGCTACGCAATAATGCTTCGCTGGAAGAGCTAAAACGCCTGATTTTGAAGGCAGTGGCTTCCAAGCTGGAGCATCATGTAGAGGGAGGCAATGTCAGGCTGGTGAAGCGAAAAATGTCGCAGATTGGAGGTTGAGAATGGATTCAGGGCAAATTCACATGGTAGACGTTACCCAGAAAAAAGAAACAGAACGCCAGGCAATAGCCAAAGGCAAGATACAGATGAAGTCGGCAACATTAGAACTTATCCGTAAAGGCGAACTGGAAAAAGGAGATGTCTTAGCCGTGGCAAAAACGGCGGGAATCATGGCCGCCAAAGAAACTCACAGCCTTATACCTCTGTGTCACCCTCTCCAGCTTACCCACATTGCAGTTGAATTTAGCCTCCCTGCAAAGGGCCGAGCACTCAATCCTGTTGAATGCTCGGTTGAGATCACCGCCAGTGCTAAGGGAGTAGGGAAAACAGGATTTGAAATGGAAGCGCTAGTAGCGGTATCTGTAAGTGCTCTGACTATTTATGACATGTGCAAGGCAGTGGACAGGAGTATGACTATTGGAGAGATTCGCTTGGTGAGGAAGAGTGGAGGCAAAAGTGGGCTTTACGTGGCTGGCGGATAGGATAGAAGGGCAACCTCGGGCAATTCCAGCTTCACTTTTCTTTGCCCGTGGCGTGCATCCACGGTTTGACAATTATTTCCTCAAGTGGAAGTCGTGGCCGAGGTGGAGGAATCTGCCCAGCAACATAGCCTACCGGTATTACAGCCACCGGCAATAACGTATCATTCAAGCCGAACAAGCGGTTTATCTCAGCAGGGTCCTCAAATCCCCCTACCCAGCAGGTGCTTAACCCCAGCGCCGTAGCCATCAACACTAGATGCTCAATAGCAATATAGGTATTCGC
>JBEKTM010000073.1:0-7509 GCA_049516035.1 Dehalococcoidia bacterium | reverse complement strand
ACAGCTAAGGGACGCATGATCTCACCGCAATCCTCTATCACTTTCATCAGGGAAACCTCTTCTGTCCTGAATTCTCCGGAATCGACACGGGAGAAATCAATCATGTTGCTTATTAAATTGAGTAGGTCAGAAAGTCTCTTGCTACTCCTTTGCACTATGTTTTTTTGTTCTTCACTCAGTTCTCCAACGAAGCCATCAAGCAAGAGCCGATTGTAGCTCTCCGCAGCAGCCAATGGCGCCTTCAAGTCATGGAAAATTACAGACAGAATTTGCTCCATCGTTTGCTTAGTATGTTGCAGCCTCGAAGCAACTACTTTCACAAGGTTGTTGGCCACTTTGTAACCCATTTGAGGGTTTTCATCCAGCAGGGCTTTAAGCTTTTCTCCATCCAAGGCAAGAATCTCAGTCTTCTCTAGACACCGCCCCGAAGACGTAAGAATATGAGGTTCCATCAGCGCTGACCAGCAGAAACTGCTCCCTTGGGATAAAACGTCAATTGTGGCTCTCTCAGCTCCGCTACGGCTTATAGCTAGCTCTGTTTCCAAAGCCACCCTGCCCGATTTGAGGGTCTGGACATAGTTACACTGCGCACCTTCACAGAACATGACTGCCCCTGCTTCATAGGACTGCTCCTGGCAAAGCGGGAGCAGCTTATCCAGCTCATCGTCAGTCAAGCCCTGGAATATCTCGGAGGATCTTAATACTTCCTTAATTGAGTTTAATTCGGTCGCTGTTTTCATTGGCCGTTGCACATTATAACTATTTTGGGAGATTATTGCAAAAAATTGAAGGTAGGGTAATTCTGCAATGTTGCTCTAAATGTGGCATTCTGGCATACTGTGTTAAAATTCTGGCGGGAGTTCAAAAATGAAGACGAAAAGCAATCTAGCGAGGATATTAGATATCGGACAATTCGCGGTCACTGCCGAAATCAGCCCACCCCAAAATACGCAGTTCGAGACGATCAGGAAGAATATCAACCTCATCAAGGGTAATGTCGATGCCTTTAATGTCCCTGATGGACAGGCAGCTGTGGTGGCAATGGCAAGCTGGGCGGTTTGTCTTGTGGGAATAGAAGAAGGTCTTGATGCCATAGTCCATATGACTTGTCGGGATCAAAATCGAATTGCCCTTCAAATGGATATTCTGGCAATCTCCGCTTTTGGTGTTAACAATATCCTTTGTCTATCCGGGGATCCTATCTATTTTGGAAACCATCCCAAGGCAAAGCCCGTCTTTGACCTCGATTCTCTCCAGCTTATCAGAATGGTCAAGCAATTAAGAGATGAAAAAAAATTTGATAACGGAGAGCTCATAGTGGGAACAGAGCCCAGGCTTTTCATCGGGGCAGCTGTAAATCCTTCTGCCCAACCACTAGAGGCCTCTGTGGAACGCCTTAAAGACAAGATTACCGCTGGGGCAGATTTTATACAAACACAGCCTATATATAACATTGAGGGATTCAAGAAATGGATGGAACTGGTCCGGGAAAAAGGATTACATAAAGAGGTAAAAATCCTTGCTGGAATTACTCCTGTAATATCCTTAGCAGCAGCAAGGTATATGAAAACAAAAGTCCCCAATATGGATATCCCTGATAGAATTATTGAACGGCTTAAAAAAGCCCGTAATAAAGAGGAAGCAGCAGAGGAGGGGGTAAATATTGCTGTGGAAACAATAAATCAATTAAAGCAAATCGAGGGAGTAGCTGGTGTCCATATTATGACTCTGCAGCGGGAGGAACTCATCCCCAAGATTTGCAATGCAGCCAGTCTTTACCCTCGTCCCTAAGCATTGAAGGAGTCCACCCCTCAATTTGCAGGAGCTCGTAAAGAGTCCCCAACCACAACCTACAATTTCTCCTGAGATAGTCGCAACATTAACCAGATCTTAAGGCGTTCATCCAGTTCGCCCAGCCATGATTCTATCTTGTGTATGTGGCCGCTCATCAACGTGGCTTTTTCTTCCGCCGCACGGCGTTTACGGCAGAGACCTTGTACTCAGGAATCTTGGCTAAGGGATCAAGAGCATCATTGGTGAGGATATTTGCTGCCGCCTCACGCCAATGGAAGGACATAAAGACAACTCCAGGAGGCGACTTTTCCGTAATATGAACTGGCACCTCTACCCACCCCCTTTTTGAGGTAACTACCACCACATCGCCCTCAACAAGCTTGAGCTTAGCGGCATCGCTAGGATGTATTTCTGCCACACCGCTGGGACGAAGCTCGTTGAGCACATTAGCACGGCGACTCATTGTGCCAGTGTGCCAGTGTTCCAGTATCCGCCCGGTAGTGAGGACCAGCGGGTAGCCTTGGGATATTGATTCTGCCGGTGGAATATAATCTATAGCATGAAACTTACCTCGCCCACGGGCAAAGCTACCTTGATGCAGAAAAGGTGTTCCTGCGTGGGAGGTATCTGGGCAAGGCCATTGCAGACCGTCGTGGTCGAGGCGGTCGAAGTGGATACCACCATAGATAGGAGTTAAGGAAGCGATTTCATCCATAATCTGACCAGCAGTCTGGTAGCCAAACGGTTTTCCCATCTTTCCCGCCAAAGCAGATATGACCTCCCAGTCAGGCTTGGCTTCCCCGGGTGGCAGGACTGCTTGCCTTACCCTCTGAACTCGTCTCTCAGTATTGGTAAAAGTGCCATCCTTCTCGGCAAAGGCAGCGCCAGGCAAAACAACGTCAGCCATCCAGGCAGTCTCGGATAGAAAGATGTCCTGGACTATAAGGAGTTCACCTTTCTCCAGCGCTTGCTTGAAATGCTCCAGATTAGGCTCGCTTAATACCGGGTTCTCGCCCATAATATAGAGCCCTTTGATGTCTCCTTTGAGTATAGCATCGGCTATCTCAGTAACCGTCAGCCCTGGCCGGTCGCTCAATTTGCATCCCCAGGCAGTTTCGAATTTCATTCTCACGGTGGGGTCATCTACTCTTTGATAGCCAGGATAGACATTAGGGAGTGCTCCCATATCACAGGCGCCCTGAACATTGTTTTGGCCCCGAAGGGGGCTGAATCCTGTGCCCTCCCGGCCCATATTGCCAGTCAGTAATAGCAAGTTTGCCACGCTTTTCACATTATCGGTGCCCGTGGTATGCTGGGTTATTCCCATTCCATAAAGGACACAAGCGCTTTTCGCCTCCCCGAACAAGCGGGCGGCCGCCTCTAAATCAGCTTGAGGAACTCCTGTTATAGCCTCCACTGTTTCAGGCGTATACCTCTCCACGAGTTGGCGCAGTTCCTCAAAACCTTCAGTGCGTTCTCGAATAAAGTCCTTATCCTCAAGGCCATCTCTGATAATCACGTGCATCAGCCCATTGATAAGGGCCACATCTGTTCCTGGCTTATGGGGGAGCCTGACAGCGGCAGAATCGCTAAGTTCAATAGCTCGTGGCTCAGCTACGATGAGCTTAGCATCACCGGACCTGACTCTTTTCTTAATAATTGAGCCAATAATAGGGTGACATTCGGTGGTGTTAGAGCCGATAACAAAGAAAAGCTTAGTTTTCTCAAAATCGGAATAGGAATTGCTCATTGCTCCTTGACCGAAAGCAGCGATGCCCCCGACTACAGTCGAGGCATGGCATAGTCGGGCACAATGATCAATGTTATTAGTACCTAGCACGGCTCGGGCGAATTTTTGCATCACATAGTTATCTTCGTTAGTGCACTTAGCCGAGCTCAGGGTAGCGATACTATCTGGTCCATAATTTTGCTTCAGTTCAAGGAGCTTCTTTGCAGCCAGTCCCAGCGCTTCATCCCAGGTAGCTTCACGGAAAATTTCGTGCACTTTCCCATTGTGACCTACTTCTCGTGCCATGCCAGGTATGCGGATAAGTGGCTTCGTCAATCTCTCAGGATGGCTGAGAAAATCATATCCCCAGCGCCCTTTGACACACAGGCTACCTTTGTTAGCTGGACCCTGGGGGTCACCGCGCACAGAAACAACCTTGTTGTCGCGAACACCCAGATATAGAGAGCATCCAACTCCACAATAGGGACAAATGGTTTTGACCTCTGTGGTGGGCAACTTTTCCCATTTGGGCACCAGTGCTCCTGTAGGACATCGCGCTACACACTCTCCACAAGATTTGCAGATGGACTCGGCAATTGGTTTATCACCAAATGTAGCTATCTTTGCCGAATTGCCCCGAAAGGCTATGTCAATGGCATCATGGCAAACTACCTCGTGACAGGCTCGCACACATTTGGCGCAAAGAATGCACTTATTCAGGTCACGAACAAACGCTGGATGGCTCTCATCAATAGGAAGCTCTTGAGTGCTTCTCCGCAGTCGCTCAACACGATTTTGCTCTATGCCCAAATACTGGCAAACTTTAAGTAACTCACATTGTTGGTTTTTGACACAGACAAGGCAATCACCATGATGATTAGCGATAATAAGTTCCATAGTAATACGGCGCGATTGATTTACCTTTGGCGTTTCAGTCCGAACTACCATACCCTCAGTTGCCGGCGTAGTACACGAGCTGACCAAGCCCCGCATCCTTTCTATCTCAACCACACAGAGGCGACAACCCCCAAAAGGCTTGAGGTCAGGGTCATAACATAGCGTGGGAATATAGATGCCAACACCAAGTGCCGCTTCCAGCACAGTGGCTCCCCTTCCCGCTATGACCTGGCGACCATTAATGGTCAGTTTTATGGTATCCACTTTCCTTTGTTCTGCTTCGGTTGAGGCAACTGTAGTCATTGCTGACCCCCTCGAGTCTCACTTGCGGAGCCTATTGGTACAGGTTCTTCTGGAATCGCAGGCCTCTCACCAGTGGTCTTTACTACCGCACCAAAGCGGAGTGGGCAGAGACTCATACAGGTGCCGCATTTAGTGCACTTATCTTGATCAATGACATGTACAACTCTCTTACCACCTTTAATAGCTCCGGCAGGACAAGAGCGGAGGCAAATCATACAACCTTGGCATTTCTCAGGATCAATATAGTATGATATAAGAGCGTTACAAACTAATGCTGGACATCGCTTTTCTTCTATATGTGCCTTGTACTCATCGCGAAAGTAGCGGATACTGGTAAGCACTGGATTGGGAGCAGTTTGCCCCAAACCGCATAAAGAACCGTCTTTGACTGATTCCGCCAATTCCTGAAGCAATTCAATATCCCCAGGTCTGCCTCTTCCATTAGCTATATCTTCAAGTATATCTAGCATTTGTTTTGTGCCCCAGCGACATGGAATGCACTTACCGCAGGACTCCAGTTGTACAAAAGATAGGAAGAATCGGGCTAAGTCAACCATGCAGATGTCTTCATCCATCACTATCATGCCGCCAGAACCCATAATAGAGCCAGCTGAAGTCAGAGAGTCATAGTCTACAGGAGTATCAAGAAAATCTGGCGGCAAACAACCTCCCGAAGGTCCACCAGTCTGTACCCCCTTGAATCGTTTCCCTTTTAAGATGCCACCACCGATTTCATAGATAATTTGGCGCATAGTGATGCCGAAGGGAACTTCGATGAGTCCAGTGCGCTCCACCTTGCCTACCAAGGAAAAGGTTTTTGTCCCTTTGCTTCCTTCCGTACCATAGCCAGCATACCAATTAGCTCCTTGCTGCATTATGGCGGCTACACTTGCCCAAGTCTCTACATTATTGATGTTAGTAGGCTTGCCCCATAATCCAGAGACAGCTGGGAAAGGAGGTCGCGAGCGAGGCATCCCCCTCTTGCCTTCGATAGAAGCCATCAGCGCTGTCTCCTCCCCACAGACAAATGCTCCAGCTCCCTCCTTTATCTTGAGATGGAAACTGAAATCAGAATCTAGAATGTTATCTCCAATGAGTTTGTATTCCTCCATCTGTCTCAAGGCAAGCCTGAGACGTTCCAAGGCGAGGGGATACTCTGCCCGGCAATAGATATAACCTTCCTTGGCTCCGATAGTATGAGCACCGACAAGCATCCCTTCTAACACTGAATGGGGGTCACCCTCAAGAAGAGAGCGGTTCATAAAAGCTCCAGGGTCACCTTCGTCAGCGTTACAAATAATATATTTTTCCTCGCCAGGTGATTTACGACAAAAGTCCCATTTCTGTCCGGTGGGGAAGCCAGCCCCTCCCCTACCACGCAGACCAGACCTCTTAATCTCCTCAATAATCTCCTCCGGCTTCATCCCTAGCGCTTTAAGCAGGCCACTGTAGCCACCACAAGCAATATAATGGTCAATATTTGTGGGGTCAATAAAACCACAGTGACGGAGAATGATGCGTACCTGCGACTTAAGCACCGGTAGCTGAAAGAGATTAGGAATGCCATCTACGACGCCGTCCCCAATAGTGCCCAAAGCCAGATCAGGACGAGGATTGTCTTTGACCAGGTAGTCTTCAATCAGCTGCGCCACTATTTCAGGAGTAACATTTCCATAGCAAATACGAGGGCGCCCTGGCTTAATTATATCCACCAATGGCTCGATATAGCACAGCCCGATACAGCCTACATGGGTGACAATGACATCAATGTTTCGCTGCCTCAACTCCCTATCAATCGTAGCAAGCACTGCCTCGGCACCAGCAGCCCTGCCACAAGTAGCAGCGCCCACTAAAATACGAGGAGTCTGGCTATGTTGCAGCGTTTCCCATTCAGCTATCGCCCGTTTCTGGATGTCAGCAAAGCTCATTTCTCATCCCCGACCCCAGCTAAGACCTCCTTTACCTTCGTTGGGGTCATCCTGCCATAAACATTATTGCCAATAACCATCACCGGGGCAAGTGCACACGAGCCAAAACAGGCTATCGCCTCTAGCGAATATTCGAGATCTGGGGTGCTCTCCCCGGACTTAATGCCCAATTGTTTCTCCACCTCGCCAAGAATGCCTGCTGCACCACGCACATGACAGGCAGTTCCACGACAGACTTTAATGATATTTCGACCCGAAGGGACAAGCTTGAACTGGGCATAGAATGTACCCACCCCAAAGACAGTGCTTTCCGGCAACTTGAGGAATTTAGCTATCTTTTTCATCACCGGCTCTGGCAGGTAGCCAAAAACCTGCTGGACTTGCTGAAAGATGGGGATAAGATCCTCATTCTTACCCTGATAAGAGGACAGAATTGCGTTTAAGTGTTCTTCAACAGCCCCCTCTTTCCCCTGCAGAAGCACCTGAGTGTCCCTCGCTACTGAAGGATTCGCCATTTCGCACCCCCCTATTTACCATTTCTCCTGAGAAAGCCTATGAAATAGGCTCATTCAAAATATCCAACCAACTAATTCCCCGGAGGTGGCTCAAAAGCTGGACTATACCATAAATAGAGATCTTAACGCAAATAGAGACATCCTGATCATTCAACAACTCCTTCTACTATCTCCGCACTATGTTAAATGGACTATTATGTCAAGTAGCGGAACCACCTTTGACCAGTTTCCAGGTGATAGTTTCACAAAGCACAGTTACATCCTCAGTGGAAAGATAATCAGAAATATTGGCATCGAACAATATATTCCCATTGGGAGAAACCTCCTCATCACCTTTCCATAA
>JBEKTM010000072.1:0-7698 GCA_049516035.1 Dehalococcoidia bacterium | reverse complement strand
CGGATTACTGAAGGTATCTGAAATACGCAGTTAGCAGAGTGAAGCTCACCTCTGTTATTTTCTAGCACTTCGGCTTTGCCCCGAAACACTAACACTATCGCCCGACGCGTGCGACATAAGTTAAGGGGCTCATAACTCTGATTAAGCACTAAAACAGGAGAATCTATCATATTACCACTCGATTATCAGCTATTGAGCTATTTTAGCAAGCCTTTCTGGCCAGTGCAATAATTCACGCGTCGGCACTTTCTAGGATGTGTCAGAATTGCAGCTTTGGTGGAAGCTAAATGAGAAATGAAAGAGGGGAGCAGGGCTAAAACGCCCGATACTATGCTAAAATTTCAATTGATGTCAGCCACAAATTATGCCATTCGCCCCATGGAGTATAAGGATATCCCACAGGTAACCCAAATTGATAAGGAGGCTTTTCCTGGCGAGTGGGTATTCCGCTCTCAATCAGCATATAAGCGGGATCTGGACAATCCTTCCATCCGCTATGTAGTGGCTTGCAAGAAGAATGATGTGTCAGAATCTGTGGGACAAGCGATGCCGAAAGTGCCTTGGTTCAAAAGGCTCTTAAGTCGAAGGAGTCATCTTAGCACATCGGAAGACATAGTTGGCTTTTCTGGCTTCTGGATGATGGTGGGGGAGGCACATATCATTGCCATTGGCGTCAGAAATGGTTATCGCCGACTTGGCATAGGTGAAGGTTTACTCATCGCAACCATTGAATTGGCGCAGATATTGAATGCTCATGTAGTCACTCTGGAAGTGCGTGCTTCTAATATGATAGCTCAGGAACTTTATAAAAAGTATGGCTTCCAAGTGACGGGGAGACGCCTGAAGTATTATTCCAGCGACGGAGAAGACGCTATAATCATGAGCACGGATAATATTACCTCTCTGCCATTTCAGGCATCTTTTCAGCACTTGAAAAAGGCCCATGCTCAGAGGCACCCTGAGCTTTTTGCCCGAGCCTGTTAACTATACTTATTCAGGATAGCCTTGAAGGAATCTATAACAAACCCTAACTGTTGCCTATCAGCAGCAAATGTAGAGAGTTTGAAAGACTTGGCTAAGCCTGGCTGTGGTCCCCAGATGCCTCTCTCCTTTAATTCTTTATAGAGGAAATATCCCTTCTCTCGAACCCGCTTGGAGATTTCATAGAGTGCAGGGGCGTCGAAGTGCAGCAAGTCATGTCTATGCGGTTTTTCCCCTAATTGTATAAAGCCTAATTTCTCAAGCTCAGCGGAAAACCACTGTGCTTTAGATACCTGCTCATCCCAATGTTGAACTCTTTCTTGCACATAGGGAAAGGAAGCCATGAGTGTCATGAGAGGAACTCCCCTTATACTACAGCCGAGAAGCTCAATATCTTTTTTGCTATATGTCCCAGATTTTCTCAACACTGTCTCTTCCCATTTCTTCTTCATTCCCAATACCCCAGCAGGTCCGGCGGAAGCCATACTTTTATGCCCGCTGCCAACAATGAAATCAGCCCCTATCTCCGCCATGCTTATAGGCATTCTGCCCACAGCGTATGCCCCGTTGAGGATATAGGGAATGTTGTATTCGTGAGCGATTTCTCCTAACTTTTTGGCATCAGGCAGATTTCCATAATTACCATCGGGATAAGTTAGTAGGATTAGCTTAGGGGCATGTTCCTTAATGAGTGGTGAGTATCCGTTCACGTCGACCTTAAACTCCGGATGTCCGGAGTTAGGCACATTGATTACATTTAGCCCCACCCTTTCAGCAGCGACGACCGTTGTATAGTGCTTGTTGGCATCGACAAGAATTGAATCCCCCGGCTTGGTTAGAGAGTGCATGACCATGAATTTAGCTTCTCGAGCTCCATGGGTTATGGTGGCAACTTCACTACCTAAGAACGGAGGTAGAAGCTCCTGGACGAAGTCTCGGATTGGGGGATTGGTTACATTACATAAACTGCCCTCGCAAAAATCACATACAGAATATCCATCCCCAAATTCCATTAAAGCCTCCCTGGCGGCATCGGTAAGTATGCCACCTGTCTGCAAAGGCATGAGATTAATAAGCCCCTTATGGTCTCTGCGCAACCCGCTGAGCTTCTGTAGTGACTTACTACCTTTCTGTTCCATCTTTCCCCCTGGTAATGACATCTACACGCTCTCTCATAGTTTCTTGACTTCTATGGCTACAAACACAGCACCCCTGACCCCTATCTTCTTGTTCTGTCCTTCAATAAATTGTCGGACAGCTTCGGGAATCTCTAGATTAAGGTCAGAAAGATGCTTTATTCCCTTCACTTGATAGGTTAAGTTATCATTGCTGCTTTCTATTGCTGCTGCAGCAGCCATGGCTATAGCACGCATATAGTTTATCCCTGTGTATACTCCGGAGGGCGTGATATCACTATAAATAGCGCCATTGGCAACGCAGATTTCATTGAAACCGGCAGGACCGATTAATCTCTTGCCGGCCTCGGTTTCGACAACTTTCACCTCAATAGACTCGTCTTTCCAGGCTAAAAACTCACAGGGAGCAATCTCGTCTTTGTGCTTTCGAGCGGTTTCCTCAATGGCCTGGGCTATTTTCTGCCCCCGGGCTGTCTGAGGGCTGACTATGTAAGTAATAGATTTAGCTATGTCCTCGTCAGAATACTCCGTTACAGAAAACTGAGGATATGCCAACTTCCTCACATCGTCTACTTCATAAATAAGCATCCCCAGTCGCTCGATGCCAAATCCGGCGTTGAACACTGGGTATTTAATGTCGAAATTGGCTAGCGCCACCGGCGAATACATCCCAATGTCCGCTATTTCGAGCCAGCTCTCTTTATGTTTGACAAAAACCTCCTGCTCCTGCCCCGGGGCATAATACTTGGATGTGGCTGTCTTGGTCTCAAATTTGACACCGGGAAAGCCATATTGCAGCATGATATCCTTGGTAATCGCCCTTCCCGCATCTAGAGACATTTCGGGGTCCATAACCACGATGGATGCAGAGTGGTGGACTCGCAAATGCCGGGCGTCTTCTCTCTGTTCGTTGCGATATCTAGGACCCACAGAGAATAAAGCGACTGGAAAGCTGGCTTTGTCCTGTAATGCTGCTAATGTATGAAACCAGGTCGCCGTCATGTGACTTCTCAGGGTCTTGTTGGAGGGCACCGGCTGGAGTTCTTTTATCTCGGGGAAAACCTTATCCATGAGTTCCGTAGCCTGGTAGTCAGTGATGCCCAGCTTGGCAATAAGCTCTTCGATAAGATTGTCCGCCTCGATTCCCCCCTTTTTGTAATTTCTCAGCAGTGTCTGCAATTTTTCTATATCAATTTCTTGAGATATCTCTTTTATCTGGCTTATTCTTTTCTCGCTTAGCCCTATGTCAGGGCGAGGCAATTCCGCTAAATAGAAAGCCCTGTCGAGAATAACTCGAGCTTCCGGCCCATACTGCTTGACCACATCGCTGTCGGGCAGCAGCGTAAGATTCTCGACCTCGTCGAAGCCCAGGTTTAACAGAATCTGGCGGGATTTTTGAATTAATTCCCGGACGAGATGGGGTTTGCCTTTCTTCGTCAAGGAGATTTTAGTCCCGGCGGGGATAAGCTTCGCCGTAGCTATCCAAGCATCGGTAAAGTTGGTTTTTGCCTTAGATTTTATTTCCCCTGTATCGAAGGTTGCCATAGTGTCAAGTATACCTCAAAAAAGCCGTTCTATTCTACGCTCAACCGCTGAATGAAGAGGGATGGGCTCTAGTCCTTCAGAATTCTCTCAGTTAAGAAATCCTTCACTACGTCTAAGACTTGGTCCTTTGGGCAGGTGGCTCTCCACATTCCTTCCGGAAAATTGAAGAGCAACCATCTCTTATGAATCCCCTTGCCCATGATCAGAACGAAATTTCCCGTCTTAGGGTCCTGGGAGATTTCTATAAGACCTTTGTTCTTCAGTCCCCGCATTCGTATCCTGTCTCTAACCCTTATTTCCTCGACTTTCATTTTTGACACCTCCTTCTTATCCTTTGCACAAAGAGTAGCTAGCTTTCTATTGCTTTTTGTCCTTCTCTTCCGGAGTATCTCCTACCCTCTCCACCTCGATAGTGCATTCTGTGACTAGTGCGGCAATTGCTCCGAGCGCAGCCAGTACTGGAGCTGCCAGGACTGTTACTGCAGCCACACCAACACCTGCTGTCAGCGGGATGTCTATCAGGGGACGCCCTTTATGTATTAAACGGACTCTTCTGATATTTCCTTGATGTATTAGCTCCTTGATCTTCTCGACCACTTGGCTTCCATCTACAGTGAACTTCTCGCTTGTCATTGTCCGTAACCTCCTTAAGTTAATTCTGACCGCTGACGCACCGCAGTAAGTATTGCTTAAGCATGTTCAGCGCGGCTTCGGCAGCGTCTCGCTTGTTTTGTTCTCGATTTCCCGAAAAGGCATGTTTTTCGCAGAGGCTCTCATCCATGGCTGCCAGGCCTAGATAAAATAGCCCTACTGGTTTTTCGGGAGTAGCCCCCGAGGGACCGGCAATGCCGGTATCGGAGATACATACGTCCACATGCAGGAGCTTCTTGCCACCTTGAGCCATTTCCAGAGCTGTTTGCTCGCTCACAGCTCCATAATTTTCAATGGTTGCCTTTTTTACCCCGAGCACGGCGATTTTTACTTCGTTGCTGTAAGCTACTACCGAGCCCTTGAAGTAATCCGAGCTACCGGGCACATTAGTTATCCTGTCAGCTATCCTGCCACCAGTAGCTGACTCCACAGCGCCGATGGTCAAGGACTTTCCAGTTTTGGCTTGATATTCTCTGATTAGCCGGCCAATTTCTGCTTCCAGTTCTGCCATTATTCGTTAATTTTAGCAGGTTTCCTTGCTATAATTCACTGGTGACTGAATTGAGCGACACAATCACCTTTCTGGGTACTGCCGGTGCCCGGTTCGTCGTGATTCGCCAATTTCTGGCTTCCGGGGGCGCCTGGCTTAGCCTGGGTAACACTCAGATACTTCTTGACCCCGGTCCCGGTTCCCTGGTTCAGGCTGCCAAGAGAAAACTCGATCCCTCTAAACTGGACGCTATTATTCTATCTCACAAGCACTTGGACCACAGCGGGGATATTAACGTCATGATTGAAGCGATGACCGACGGAGGGACAAAGAAGCGCGGCGCAGTCTTTGCCCCTGCCGATGCCCTAAATCAAGACCCTGTTATCTTGTCTTATTTACGGTCCTATCCCCAGGATATACAGGTCTTAACTGAAGGCGGGTCCTACACAATAAAAGACGTTTCTTTTAAAACCCCTGTCAGGCATAAGCATCCTGTAGAGACATATGGCTTTATCTTTCAAACGCCGCGGCATACTTTCTCCTGGATTATTGATACCAGATATTTTGAAGATTTGGCTAATCATTATGCAGGCGATTTGCTGATTATCAATGTGGTCCGATTGAACCCCGGAGCTCCTCTGGACCATTTATCTCTCCCTGAAGCCAGGCAAATAATTGAGCAAATAAAGCCTAAGACAGCTATACTTACTCATTTTGGCATGACCATGTGGCGGGCTAAACCCTGGGAGTTAGCTGAGAAATTGACCAGGGAGACTGGGATCACAGTCATTGCCGCCAGAGATGGCATGAAATTTGACTTGGCGCAACTGGACGCCCTTTGAAACACCTCGTTTTTCGATGGTCAAATTTATTCATTAGCTTTTCTAGGCCCCATTATCCAGGCCGGAAGGTTTTGAGCAAATTCCATGAAGGCTCTAACCTCAGCTTCCAGATGTAGGATGTATCTACCACATCGGGATTATTGCATTCCCAGCATCCCTTTGTGATGTTTGCCACTTCCCGGCGGTTCCACTTTTTCATGATCTCATCGAACGGGGAGGTTCTCACATTTCCATAAGGTCTATCATGGTTGAAGCAGTTCGTTACGTTGCCCTCTGGAGTCACGGTGGCAAAAACAAAAGGGGCACGGCAAACATAAGACGTCATATTCAGCAGGTATCTCTGCAGATAAGCTTGGGAATTATTTATGGGATAGCCTTTCTTTTTCAGGCCAAGCAACTCCCTGGCTGCTTGCTGCTCTGACTCCCGTGATGCCAGCGTCTCCTTGTTTGTCTCCCCGGTTTCTTTCAAAATCCCTCCCCTTGCCGGGCAGACCCAAAGCGATACGCCGAGAGAACGGGCCAGGTCTGCCATTTGCCCCATCATGTTCTCATTTCCTCGATGGAGGAGACAATTGATTACAATTTTCTTGGGCGAGTTCATCCTCTTCAAAACCTCTATGCCCTCAACAGCCCTGGCGAAAAGACCCGGCATGCCCCTGAATGAATCGTGGCCCGTGCTCTTTGGATAATCCAGTGAGACTATAATACAATGGATCTCTTGGCCGATTTCATGTGCTCTGTCTGGTAGAAGAAATCCATTGGTGATCACGGTCGTCATCATTCCGTTTTCGCGGGAAGAACGACAAAGCTGGCCGAGATCCTGGCGCAAGAGAGGCTCTCCACCCCATATCACATTTGCTACAAATCCCGCATCCTTCGCGCCTCGATAGAGCCGTTTGATCACGCTTGTTTCCAGCTCCTCCGCTTCATTATCACGCCAGATACACGTCGGGCACTGGCAATTGCATCGTCCTGTGATCAGATGTGAGAGAAAAAACGGGCCCCGCCTGCCCAATCGACTTGCCAGCAGAGTTCTAGTAAAGCGGGCGATGTCGCTCCAACTCCATAATACTCCCGAATCTCGTTGCTCTTCTAGCATGGCACGGATTGCCTTGGCATATGAAAATGAGAGCTTCCTGGCAACGACATATTTTCCCAGAAGGTTTCCCCTTAAGTATCGTCTGCGCTGGAGCGTTTCACTTCCGTGTTCGAGATGGGAACGGGTGGTTCCACTCCGCTAAGGTCACCAAGAAGCTCTCTGGTTAAGTATAGCCTATTCCAGAAAGAATATGCAAGTCTGTGGCTAATCTGAGAAACGATTTGCTGCGTTCCTGTGGTATAATAGCCCTAAAGTCTCATAGAGAGGAGTTTTGTATTCATGGACTGGGGGATGGAAAACCGTCTAGCACAATTAATTCAACCGGATGGTCGCTGTTTGTTCCTGCCTGTGGACCACGGGTATTTTCAGGGTCCTATCAGAAAATTAGAGAACCCGCGTAAAACTCTGGAACCTCTTCTCCCTTACACCGATGCCATTTTCATTACCCGGGGAGTCTTAAGGTCATGTGTAGACCCTGACAAGACAAAACCGGTTATCCTCAGGGTATCTGGCGGCACCAGTGTAGAGGGAAAGGACCTGGCTCACGAGGGAATAACCACCTCTATGGAAGAAGCCATCCGGCTCAATGCCTGTGCCGTGGGCATCTCCATCTTCGTGGGGACGGATTATGAGCATGATTCCTTGCTGAATCTGGCTAGGCTTGTTGATGAAGGAGAAAGATATGGCATCCCGGTGATGGCAGTTACCGCTGTGGGCCGAGAATTGGAGAAGCGTGATGATCGCTATCTTGCTCTGTCATGTCGAATTGCTGCTGAGCTAGGCGCTCGAGTGGTCAAGACCTATTATTGTGAAAAATTCGAGAAGGTTATCAAGGGCTGCCCCGTTCCCATAGTCATCGCGGGTGGGCCCAAAGTAGATAAAGGATACGAAGTACTTCAATTTGTTTATGCCGGCATCCAGAAAGGCGCCATAGGTGTGAATCTGGGTAGAAAC
>JBEKTM010000071.1:0-7800 GCA_049516035.1 Dehalococcoidia bacterium | reverse complement strand
CTGTATCTTAGTCAGGCGCCGCTCCACCTCTCCCGGCCCATTAACAAGGGGTGGCCGATTTGCCCGAACAGCCGGCCGTTTTCACCCCGAACAAGCGGCCGATTTCACCGAGATACGCACATAGCATCCCGGGAGTTCAGCTTCGGCACCTCAAACACCTGTTTAGCAACCCAGAAGTAGCTCTCCACCCGAAAAGAGACGATACTTCCCCTATCTTTTTCATCTGGCCGCCTGTGTGCCCTTAGTATGGCTAGCCAGGAGCCAGGCGTAACCGGCTTATCCGCTCCAGGATGGCGGCAAACAGATCTCTGGGCACTGCTACTTCAGCCAATTGGAAGACAATCTGCCAAGCATGGCGCACCATCCGGCCCCCTATCTTGATCAGCTACCTGAAGGCTGCGCAATGACCAGTCTTTGACCAGCCTGCGTAGAAAGTTCCCCAAGTTGTAGGCCAGGACGAATAGCTGAAGCCGCACCCGATTGGCAACGAGCCGGTGGCAGGAGAGCCGAGTCCAGTTCAGAGCATACTTACCTTCCTTAATCCACTGCTCTGCCATCCCCCGCCCGTTGTAGAAGTGCACTCTGTGATGGCTCCTCCTACTTTAGATTTGGTGTTTGTAAGCTTACCATCTCTATTGTAACTGGAGCCATCTCTATCCGTTATTCAATATACTAAAAGCTTGAATTGAATTGTGTAATCCCCGTTCGCTTGGTTAAGGCGAATGCTAATTTAAAAAATAGTTCTACCTGTCGTACAGTACCGCCCAGTTTATTTTTAGTGAACTTCATCAATACCCCTGAAAAATCCAATATGTTATGGACACTTAGGTTCTCATGCATTTGGGTGTCTTACCCCTCCTGTCTTATGAATTCAACCCATGTTCTGTAAGGCGACTTAATGCCTGCTTCTTCCGCAGGTGTTTGGTTTCTTAAAGTCATAAGTGGTCTGAAAAAGTTGTAGTGAATAAGGAAGCCGTCTAGTATTGTCAATGCTGTATCTAAAGTCTTGAATCTTTTGGTAACGTTTATGCGGTCTTTCAGAATACCACGAAAAGGTTGTATAAGATTGTTGTATATGTCTGCTGTCATTTCCTTTGACTGAATATGTTCAGTATCCGCACCAAAAACCGTTTCAATTCCATCAAGATAGGCATAGAGTCTATCAGAGATAATAACTTTTGGTGCTTTACTAGCGCGCTTCCACGCCTTTTCAATCAGGGATGATGCATCACGGGTGGTTCGACTCAAGGATAGGTGAGAGGCTAATAGAAAACGAGTATCTTCGTCTATCACATCCCAAAACCACCAATTATCACCGCCTACCTTAATTACGATTTCGTCTACAACCAATATGTCTGATACCCTTGGTTTTAGCTTTTCCAAGATATTTACCGCTTTCTCAGTATAGGACATCACCCAGCGATAAATGGTAGATTCATTCACGGGATTGTTATAAGTGTGCTCTAAATGCCGAGCGATGTTCCGAAGAGACAAGCCGTCATAGAACATATCAAGCGCTGTTCCAATTTGCTCAACTGGCGTTTGTTTCTTATACGGTACATCTTTGGCGTTAAACTTCCGTCCGCACTTCAGACAAAAATACTCTTGGACTCCATCCCTAATACCGTATTTCTTAATGTCTACCGAGCCACACCACTTACACTTGATAGGCTCAGGCTGAGTAAAATGGTGCTCTTCTAGATGGACTACGGGCTTTGCGAATAGTTTAGCTACATCTTCGGCTGTTATCGGCTTTCGTTTATCTTCTGTCATTTCATCTACTCCTGTATTTTATAGTGTTCGCCTTCCTATTCAGGAAAGTAGGATTGCTCGATTTGTATTTGGTCAATGATATATTCTATTTTTACTCCAAACTGCCATCGTGCCAATGTATGTTTACCTGATTTCCATAATTCCTCAAATTGTGCCAACGTTAATATTTGTTTGAGCATCTTTTTGCCCTCCTACACTTTTGGTAGAAGTATACCACTTCGGACACCATGTTGCATGAGAACCATTGACAATGAGTAAAACGAGTGATAAAACATTATCGTATCAAATATTTATTCTACCTACCTTGTTACCCCGACCGTAAGGTCGTGGGAAGTCTATTATTACTAAGTTTATAGATTTACATGGTGCATGTACGCATAATGCGTTATAAGAGAGCGTGATAATTAAAAAGTAACATGACTATTAAGGATATAATATATTTCCGTAATGAAGGAGGGGAAGAAAATGTTAAGAAAAAATGGGGTATTTCTGAGTGTAATCCTGATACTGGTGTTGCTTCTTTTTCTGCCAGCCTGTGCTAAGCCTGCCCCGGCACCTACATTGGCACCAGTACCCGCAACGACACCGACAACAACAAAACCAGCACCAACACCAACACCGACACCAGCAAAGAAACTGGTGGTCGCTATCAAGCAAACAGGGGAGAATTTTGAAATCCTGAGTGCGGGGACGGCGTATCCCGATATTGTGAGCGTTGTCTCGAATGTCTTCGAATTCTACCTGGACAGGGAACCGAGTAAGGCTGGTCTAGGGAAAGTAATCCCCGGTCTGTGTGAATCCTGGACCGTATCACCTGATGGTCTAATGATGCAATTTAACTTGCGCAAGGGCGTTAAGTTCCACAGCGGCGACCCCCTCACCACCGCCGATATCCAGTTCAGCTATGACCGTGCCCTTAAAGACGCGACATTTAAGGGTATGTACAAAACAATAGACCATTTAGAGATTGTTAATGACTATACTTTCAAGTTTTATTTTAAATCACCGGACGTCTCCTTTATTCCGGGATTAGGTTACCCTGTTGAATCCAAGACATACTACGATAGAGTTGGTGAAGCCGAGTTTGTCAAGCATCCGGTTGGCACGGGACCCTACAAAATCGTCGACTTCAAAACCGGCGAATACGTTGACCTCGAGGCTTTTGCCGATTACTGGGGCGGAGCGCCCGCCATCAAGCAGGTACGCTTTCGGTTTGCTTCTGAAGATAGCACCCGGGTTGCCATGCTGAAGACGGGAGAGGCAGATGTTATTACGCAAGTGCCATATCCTCTAGTCTCAGATTTACAGAAGACGAAGGGACTGAAGACTGTCGGGACTGACGCTGGCAACAGGACGGCATACATCAAATTTCAGAACGTCAATCCCAAGACTTTCTGGTATGACATAAGGGTGCGGCAAGCCTTTGCTATGTCGATTAATCTGCAAGCGATAGTAAATGATATCGAACTTGGGCTGGTGACCTGTTATCCAGCACTGAGCCCCGTGGACATCGGCTATGACCCCCAACTCAAGCATTACGAGTATAACCCGGAGAAGGCGAAGACACTCCTTGCTCAGGCAGGATATCCTAATGGCCTTGACTTGACCTTAAATTATATGATTGGTGAGTATTACGGGTTAAAGGAGACCGCTGACGCAGTCTCCTCATACCTTAACGCGGTGGGTATCCGGGCTAAGATTGTCGCCTGGGAAGGCCCCAAGTGGGCTGAGTACAATGCGAAGGCCAAAAATAATCCTGACATGGATTATGTGTCAATGGGGATTGGCGGTATCGCTGGTGTACCGGACTCCACATCTGGGCTCTATAACCAATATTCCTCAGTAAGTGCATATGCTAGTTATTTCAACAAAGAGGTAAACGACCTCGCAGTGTTGAGCAGGGCGACCATGGATGATAATGCCAGGGCAGAAATACTAAAGAAAGCGTGGTCGCTAATCCGTGCAGACTATGCCTATATACCCCTTTACACCATGTCCAGAATCTATGGAATGAAGGATAACCTGGACTTCACGCCAACGGCACGTGGCGTGGGCCTTGACATTGTACTTATCAAGGATATCAAGATAAAATAACGAACTTGGGGCATGAGTTCGGATAATACTGTGTCTGAGCTCATGCCCGAACCTCGAAGAACCCGCTTAACATAAGTTGAATAGGTCGTTTCTGGGATTGGTTTATATTCGGGTTTCTAGCCTGGGGGCAATTCCGTTTACTCTTGATTCAGTGTTTGGTGGCGGGGCCACCAATACGCTCGGGATTCCCATAGCGCCTTTCCGCGCTCTTATCTTTGTAGGTGCAGTGGGATTGATGTGCCAGTTCGTATTCGAAATAGTCGACCCTCTGCTGGACCGATTGAAAAGGAGGACCTGATGATGTTTACGTTGCCCTAGTATGTAGTATGTAAATATGTTTTGGTTCAAAAAATTATCGAAGGGAGAAGTTGAAAATGGCAAGGAAAATAAACACGGTACTCGGTGAGATCTCGACCAAAGACATGGGCAGAACACTGCACCATGAGCATTTGTGTAGTCAAGTGTGGGGGTGGCAACAAGACCGAAAGCTGGCAATGCACAATAAGGAATTGTATGATAAATCAATAGACTTAGTTGTCGCTGAATGGGTCAAACTCAGAGAAGTATATGGAGTGCGAACTATTGTTGATGCCGCTCCCGCCGCAGGAAAAGCTCCCATTGATATGTTCTGCCGTGTGGCTGAGCGGAGCGGCATTAATCTTATCATCTCCACTGGGTTATTCGATGAGGAGATGGGCGGCCTTCCTCTCCATTGGCGCTTCCAAACCCTTGAACGCATTACCGAGTGGATGATAGCCGAGCTAACAGAAGGCATCGAAGGGACCGGTGTCAAAGCCGGTGCGATTAAGACGGCCTGCAGCCTCGGCATGAGCAAGATCAGTGAGCTAGACGAAAAGGGAATGAGAGCCGCAGCCCGAGCACACAAAGCGACGGGGGCGCCACTTATCACTCACACCCCTCCTGCCCCTGAGATGGGTAACGCGCAGTTAGATTTACTTCAGGAAGAAGGAGTCGATCTGCGAAATGTGGACATTGGACACCGCGACGGTCCTCGCGAATTGGACTGCCTTATGAAGATAGCGCAGAGGGGTGCCTTCCTTGGGTTTGACCGGCTTGGGACAACATTGTGGGAGGACCCAGCTAACATCCCATGGAAGCTCTCTCCTTTCGGAATCGCTGCTGGCGGTGGAGAAATCTCTACGGCTAACCTTCTTGCTCTGCTAAAAGCTGGCTACGAGAAGCAAATTCTTTTATCCCAGGATGTGACTGGCATCTGGCTCGGCGGTCCGACTGCGGACGATGGCACCCCGTATTATGGTTTGCCTAAGAGAAGTTTTCTGACATTCTTTGAAAGGCGTATTCCAAAGTTGATTGAAGCAGGGATAAGCCAGAAAACGATTGATAGGATTTTGCTGGATAATCCAAGGCGTTTTTTCGAGGGCGCCTCAAATTGGGGAAAGTAATACCTGCTATTCTATTGCATAGTGAGCTCGCAAAAAGAGGGAATACTCAGAAGGAGGACAAAATGATATATGTGGAATCAAGATACGGTGTGGTGCCACGATATAAGCTAATGGAGGCTCTGGACGTACATCAGCGCACGATATTCCCTATGGACAGTAAGTACATGGAGAAGGTTGGTGCTAGATATGTTGGTATTTTTACTTACCTTCTCGGCGAGCTTGGACAGATTGTCGTGCTCACTGCTTGGCCTAGCGTAGAAGCTTGGTGCAATGTGGACAAAGCCTTCCAGGCGGACCATCAGGACGAAGAAAGCAAAAAGAAGGATGGGGAGGAGTGGCTTCCTCTCATCACAACCACTACCAGGAATATTATGATTCCAGCACCACATTCTCCGCTAAAATAGAGATTTGCAATACAGCCAGACCGAGAAATAAATAATAAATAAAGATAACGTCGGCAACAGAAGAGCCTCAGAATTTGGTGTGTAAGCAGAAACGCGTCCCGTTTGAGGGTTGCGTGTAAGGGTTTGCCTTTCAACACAGCTGATTGGCTGCACTAAATGGTTAGGTTTTTTCAGAATTTGTGCATATCAGAAAAGGAACGAAGCGAGGTACAGATTTACACGTCCGAGGAGGGAAGGAAAATGAGAACATACTCCAAATCCCAGGAGCTCTATGAACAAGCTTTGAAAGTCACACCTGGACCTCAGAGCAATCTGGCAGTATTGTTTGAAGGGACTGAGAGACTTTTTATTACGCGTGGGAAGGGGGCCCATCTTTGGGATGCCGATGGAAACGAATACATCGATTACTCTAACGGGCTTGGTCCAGGTATCCTGGGTTATGGTAATAAAGAATACTCACAAGCTATCAAAAAACAGCTCGATACATTGTGCTATCTGGCGGGGTCATATCAGTCGCCGCTGGAAATCGAGTTAGCTAACAAGTTCGTGAAACATGTCCCTTGTGCCGAGAGGGTTCGTTTTGCCCTATCCGGGTCAGAGGCTGTTCAACTTGCTATTAGACTCGCCCGTGCGTACACAAAAAGACGGTATTTCATTCGTTTTGAAGGGCATTACCACGGCTGGTTAGACAATGTACTAGGTGGCACTGTCAATAGCCAAGCTAGTGGTAGACCATTTCCTCTAGAGGCTGATAATGACCTCCAAAAAACAGAAGGCAGGGATCCGCAAGCCTTTGAGCAATGTTTCTTGCTACCTTGGAATGACATTGAAGTCCTAGAAAAAGTTTTAGAAAAATATGGTGAAGAAGTAGCCATAATTCTCATGGAACCCATTCTCTGCAACTCAGGTGCGTGTCTGCCTCGTCCCGGGTATATGGAAAAGGTAAGACAGCTGTGTACAAAGTACGGCATTCTATTAAGTTTTGACGAAATAATTACTGGTTTTAGAGTAGGCTTAAGCGGCGCACAGGGGTTACTGGGCGTGACACCGGACATCGCTACCTTCGGCAAAGCGGTGGCAGGTGGAGTACCGTTTGCGGCCGTTGCTGGCAAGGAAGAAATTCTTGAACTCCTTACCGACCGGAGGGTCATCGGGGCAGGGACTTTCAACGGCTATCCTCTGGGATTGGCTGCCAGTATAGCAACGATTAGCATCCTAGAAAAAGACGATGGGGTTATCTACAAAAGAATTGACAAAATGCAAAATCGGTTGATAAATGGGCTCAGAGAAATTAGCAAAAGAATTGGCATACCGCTGCTGGTTCAGGGACCGAGAGGAGTGCTATTCGCCTGGTTTTTGGATAAGGAAATAGTTTATAGTGTTCGAGATCTGAAGGAGGTCGATCAGAAAAAGCAAGCTAAATTTCGCTCACTTATGCTTGACGAGGGAGTGATGATACTGCATCGGGGGAGGTGGTACCTTTCTGGTGCCCTTACTGAAGGAGATGTAGACAAGACGCTAGAGTGTGCTGAACGCGCAATGGGTAAATTATAGCTAATGCTAACGCCCTAGTGTCTTGTCAGCTAAGTAGCCAGCTATTAGAGTGGCGACCTGTTATCATAATGGCATGAGTAGAAAGGCAATGCGTGTGACAGTAACTCCTGAGGAACGTGAAGTCTTGGAGACTCTGAAAACCTCGCGAACTACTCTGTACCAACAGGTTCAACGTGCCCATCTAGTGCTGGCCGTTGCAACTGGGAAAACTAACCAAGCGATCAGCCAAGAAGCAGGCAATTGGTGCAGTGCTGGTGTGTGGCATTACCGGTTCATTCGTGAGCGGCTGGCAGGGCTGGAGGACCGGCTACGCCCGGGCAAGCCTCGACAATACTCGGATGCGGCCGACTACGTGTCGTCGAGATGGCCTGTACTCAAAAGCCCAAGGGCGAGAGCCACTAAGAGTGTGCGAAAGCTAGCCCAAGCCACGGGTGGAGTAGGATGGATTTAATATACACCAAAGTCGAGTAAAATAGAGCGACGGAGGTGTCACAAAATGAAAGGAGTCCCGCAAGGACGGTATACCCAAGAATTTCGCCAGGAAGCGGTGA
>JBEKTM010000070.1:0-15027 GCA_049516035.1 Dehalococcoidia bacterium | reverse complement strand
TGGAAGGGTCATTAATGTCGACTTTTGCCCTTTTCGGTGTTCCTCTAAATCTGGCAATGGCAGCAACAGTGATTGAGCGAGGAATCACGTTTGCTCTGAGCACTATAGTAGGTGCTGTAATCTTCTCCTATCTGGGAGTCAAGATAGCAGCAAAACCTGAAGTTCAGAGTTGAGTAAATATGCGCACATGATATAGGCTTACTCGCCTAGTATCTGAATTGTAATCTTTCGGGACCTGGGGCGGTTGTCAAAATCTACGAAAACTATCTGCTGCCAGGTGCCCAGAGTTAGTCTCTTATTGACAAAGGGAATAGTTAGTGAAGCTCCAAGCGTAGAGGCGCGCACATGGGAATGACCATTCCCATCCCCCCAAGTTTTATTATGCTCGTAAGGAATATTCTGGGGTATTACTCTATCCCACATATTTTTAAAATCGGAAAGTAGATTTGGCTCGTACTCTATGGTGGTTATTCCAGCCGTCGAACCGACTATAAACAAAGTGACTATTCCACTATTAACCCCAGATTTCTCGACATTCCTGGCCACCTGAGAGGTTATATCGATAATGTCGCAATTACCTCTTGATTGAAGGGTGATTTCCTTGGTTTCTACGGTCATATTCTTACCTCCTTCCAAAGAGATTGCTTCGCTCCCGCCTGCCTGCTCGCCGTATGACTCCAGCAGGCGAGCCAAGCCTTGGCGGGCAGGTCGCTCGCAATGACGGAGCGAGGGGTCATATCCTTACCTCCTGCCATATGATATCGTTCAACTCAAATACTGGTCCATCGCGGCATACCTGTTTTAAGCCTTTCTTGGTATTTATAGTGCAGCCATAGCAAGCTCCAAAACCACACCCCATCCTCACCTCCAGGGAAACCTGACATTTTTTTAGTTTGGGATTGCTTCGTCCCGATTTTATCGGGACTCGCAATGACATCTTTGCCATCGTCTTGTACATATCTACAGGCCCGCAGGCGTACATCTGGTCAGCCCAGCCTAAAAAATCAGGCAGAATATCCGTGGCCATGCCTTTCTGGCCCATGCTGCCATCCTCGGTGACGGGAATAAATTGAACTCCGTTTGGCAAAGGCGGAAGTTTAATGCCAATCCCTCCCGCCACCAGCAGCAAGTGTTTTGATTTTGGTTCGATAGTAAACCCATTGCCTAAAGGGCCAAGGATGTCTAGTCTCTCGCCTTTTTGTCGCTGTGACAGCCAGAAGGTGCCTTTGCCTGCTATCTTGAACAGGAGAGCAACTTGAGATTGCTTCGCTCCCGCCTGCCAAGCCTTGGCGGGCAGGTCGCTCGCAATGACATTATTGCCCCCAACTTGGTGAATACTGAGGGGGCGGCGCAATGTGAAATCTCCACACCGCACTGTGATGAATTGCCCCGGCTGAGCTGCCGCTGCTATATCTGGCGCCTCAATCCATATGAGGTGTATGCCGGGCATGACCTCCGTATTAGAGGTTATGGTGCATAAGGTTTGTTTCATGCTAAAACCCAAACAATATCAAAGTTCAAAAATAAAAAAGCAAAATGACAGAACAAAATGTAAAAATCTGTGGTTTGCTTAATTTCCATTTTGCATTTTTATTTTGTGCTCTTTAGATACTCCCTGAGTGGTTGAACGTTAAAGATTTGTCTACCATTTGCCAGCGCCTCTATAGCTACCCGCGCAGTATCTAATGATGTGAAACATGGTATCCTCTTTTCTGCGGCGGCGCGCCTGATATTTAAGCCGTCTTTTAGGGGAATGCGCCCTCCGGTGATAGTATTAATCACTCCACTCACAGAATTATTTTGAATAACATCAACAACGTTAGGATGTCCTTCGCTTAGCTTCTTGGTCACCATTTTTACTGGGAGCCCCATAGATTCAATCATCTCTGCGGTCCCCTCCGTGGCGTAGAGTTCGTGGTGCAGGGAATGCAATTGCTTAATCAGAGGCTCGGCTTCAGTTTTATCCTTGTCGGCAATGCTAATTAGCAGACTACCTCCTTGAGGTAGCATCAATCCAGAGGCTAGAAGGGCCTTAACCAAGGCTGCCTCGAAGGTGTAGTCAATCCCCATAACCTCGCCTGTGGATTTCATCTCAGGACCAAGGTAGCTATCCACTCCAGTCAATTTTGACATGGAAAAAACTGGAGCCTTTATACCTACTAACTTTTGTCTCTTCCGTAACCCACCTTCATAGCCTTGCTCCTTGAGGCTAATCCCAGTCATGACTTTAGTGGCAATTCTTACCATGGGCACGCCGGTTACCTTGGAGATGAAAGGCACGGTTCGGCTGGCGCGGGGATTTACCTCAAAAACATATACCGTTGAGCGGCCATTTTCCCTCATGATTACCATCTGGACGTTCATCAACCCTTTAATGCCCAGAGCCAGTCCAATTCTGATGGTGTAATCCACCATGGCATTTACTTCGTCTTGAGTGAGATTGATTCCCGGGTAGATAGCCAAGGCATCACCACTATGTACGCCAGCTCTTTCAATATGTTCCATCACGCCGGGAATAAGAACCCTTTCCCCGTCGCAAATTGCATCTACCTCGACTTCTTTACCCTGGAAATATTTATCAATAAGCACAGGATGCTGGCTATCCATCTCCAGGGCTAGCGTCAGGTAGCGGGTTAACTCAGGTTCGTTGTACACGATTTCCATAGCCCGGCCCCCCAGAACATAGCTAGGGCGCACCAACACGGGATAACCCAGGGTTTTGGCTACATTTAGTGCTTCCTCTAAAGACCTCACTCCAGCCCCCGGCGGCTGGGGAATACCCAACCTATCCAGGAAATCTTCAAAACGATGACGGTCTTCAGCGATGTCTATAGCTTCGGCGCTCGAGCCGAGTATTGGTAGATTGTTGCGAGCTAAGACCTCAACCAAATTAATGGGTGTTTGTCCACCGAGCTGGACGATAGATGCCGGAGCGGAGCCGTTATTACTTTCATTCTCGAGTATATCTCGGATGCTTTCCTCATCTAATGCTTCGAAGTAAAGGCGGTCACTGGTGTCAAAATCGGTGGAAACTGTTTCGGGGTTAGAATTGACCAAGATGCTCTTTATTCCTGCTTCTTTAAGCGCCCAGGCGGAATGGACACAGCAGTAGTCAAATTCAATTCCCTGCCCGATACGTATAGGTCCGCTGCCGATAACCACAGCTTTCTGCCCTGCCAAGGGCGCAGCTTCGTTCTCTTTTTCATAGGTGCTGTAGAAATAAGGGGTCTCAGCATCAAATTCGGCAGCACAGGTATCCACCATCTTGTACACCGGGCGAATTTGCCATTGGTGGCGAGCCTTCCTGACCTGCTCCGGCAATCTATCGGCTAAAGTGCCCACTTGCTCATCGGAAAAGCCCAGCCTCTTCGCCTCCCATAAAAGCTCCGGCGTCAACGGTTCGGAAAGGAGCCTCCTCTCCATGTCCACAATATTCTGGAACTTATACATAAACCAGGGGTCTATGCCAGTGATTTGGGAAAGTTCCTCGGGCGTGGCTTCCCTTCGCAGCGCCGCCATAATTGCCCATAGTCTTAAGTCGTTAGGGTGAAGCGGGTAGGAATTAAGCCATTCCCCTTTACTCCAACTGTGGTCTTCCCAGAGCAGGGTGCGTTTGCTGAATTCCAGGGAGCGCACTGCCTTTTGCAGAGCAGCCTCAAAACATCTGTCAATGGCCATTACCTCACCAGTGGCTTTCATCTGGCTGCCAATTTTTCGGTCACCGGAAGCAAATTTATCAAAGGGCCATCTGGGAATCTTGACTACGCAGTAATCCAGGGCTGGCTCGAAAGACGCCAGCGTTTTGCCAGTGACCCTATTGGAGATCTCATCAAGCCGCTTGCCTATGGCTATTTTGGCAGCCACCCGAGCAATAGGATAGCCAGTCGCTTTACTGGCTAAAGCTGAGCTACGGCTGACACGCGGGTTAACTTCAATTACGTGGTATTGGCTTCTGGCGACTCCCTTCTGGTCGGGAGCCCATTTTTCCGCCACTATTGAACTAGGCGTCAAGGCAAACTGTATATTACAGCCACCCTCGATTTTCAAGGCTCTTATGATTCTCAGACTGGCTGACCTGAGCATCTGGTATTCCTTGTCGGTGAGAGCCTGGCTGGGGGCTACCACGATGCTATCCCCGGTATGCACGCCCATGGGGTCAATGTTTTCCATATTACACACGGTAATGCAGTTATCAGCAGCATCCCGCATAACTTCGTATTCGATTTCCTTCCAGCCTAAAACGCACTGTTCCACCAAAACCTCGTGGCTCATGCTGGAATCCAGGCCATTAGCAACAATCTGCTCAAGCTCTTTCATAGTGTAGGCGATGCCGCCGCCAGTGCCACCCAGGGTATAAGAAGGGCGGACGATGAGAGGCAAACCTATGGACCTTGCCAGTTCTTTCGCTTCTTCCACCGACTTCACTGTTTTGCTTGGAGGCACCGGCTCGCCCATATCAAGAAGAAGCTGCTTGAACAAAGACCGTTCCTCGGCCTTCTTTATCGTTTCTATGGGTGTGCCCAGAGACTGCACATTATACTTGTCGAGTACGCCGGCATCGGCTAACTCCACCGCCAGATTGAGCCCTGTTTGCCCACCCAGGGTCGGCAATAAGCCATCGGGGCGCTCTCTTTCAATTATGCGAGCCAGGACTTCCACAGTGAGCGGCTCGATATAGACAATGTCAGCTATCTCCTCATCGGTCATAATTGTGGCCGGGTTCGAGTTCACCAGGACCGTGGTCACGCCCTCTTCCCGTAGAGCCCGGCACGCCTGAGTCCCGGAATAATCGAACTCCGCCGCCTGCCCGATGATTATCGGCCCCGAGCCTATCACTAAGACCTTAGATATTTTGGACATATCTTCTTTTTTCTATTCTAGCCTTTCACCATCTCCAGAAATTTCTCAAAGAGATACATGTTGTCCAGCGGGCCGGGGGAAGCTTCGGAGTGATACTGAATAGATAAGATGGGCAAGTCTCGATGGCGAAGACCTTCCACCGTACCATCATTTAGGTTTATGTGGCTAACTTCAAGCCCCCCTTTCAAGGTATCGGCATCTATGGCGTAGCCATGGTTCTGAGCGGTGATATAGACCCGGCCGGTGGCTAAATCCCGCACAGGATGGTTGCCGCCACGGTGCCCAAACTTCAGCTTAAAGGTCTGGGCTCCTAAGGCTTTGCCTATAAGCTGATGCCCCAGGCATATGCCCATTATGGGCTTCTTACCTATAAGCTTTCCTACCGTCTCCGCTATGTCACCAAGAAGTGCGGGGTCGCCGGGGCCTGGGGAAAGGACGATGCCATCGGGATTTAAGGCTAAGACGTCTTTTGCTGAAGCAGTGCACGGGATAGCAGTTGCCTGGCAGCCGAGTTGGCTCAGAATGCGCAGTATATTGTATTTCAAGCCATAGTCGATAACCGCGATATGAGATTGCTTCGTCGCTGACGCTCCTCGCAATGACGGGGAAGGCATGGTCGCAGTGACAGGCATACTGGATTGCCAATCATATGCCTTGTCCGTGCTAACCTGGCGAACAAAATTAACAGAATCATATCTTGGTAAGCGCTTTAGCTCCTCCGATGCCTCTTCAATGGTCATCTCTGAACTGAGAATGCCCATCATTACTCCAACTGACCTTAGGCGGCGAGTCAAAGCACGGGTATCTATGCCGCTGATTCCAGGAATGCTATAAGCCAGCAGAAATTCGTGCAGAGTCCGGGTGCTTTGCCAGTGACTTGGTCGATGACAGTATTCTCGAACAACAAAGCCCCTGACTTGAATTTGCTTGGATTCGAAATCGGATTCGTTGATGCCATAGTTGCCAATTAAGGGATATGTGGGGACTAGAATTTGACCAGCATAAGAGGGGTCGGTGAGCATCTCCTGGTAGCCGGTCATACTCGTGCTGAAGACTACCTCACCATAGGCAGTACTCTTGGCGCCGAAGGCCTCGCCTTCGTAGGCCGAGCCATCTTCAAGAACTAAAATCGCTTTCCTAGCCATGAGATTGCTTCGTCACTTCGTTCCTCGCAATGACAAGGGAATCATCTATATAAACTATCCTGCCATTGGCTATGGTCGCCATTATCTTGCCCTTAAACTGATAGCCATCGTAAGGAGTATTTTTGCCTTTGGAGGCAAAATTGCGGCTATTCACTATCCATTCCCGGTCAGGGTCAAGGATGGTGATATTAGCTGGAGCGCCTGTCTTTAAGATGCCCAGTTCACCATTTCGACCAATGACTTTTGCTGGCTCACAAGTTAGCTTAGAAATCAATTGAGTAAGACTTATTTCTCCTCGGTGCACCAAGCCCATGAGGCAGCCTAAAGCAGTTTCCAAGCCACTGATGCCAAAAGCAGCCCGCTCCAGCCCACAATTTTTGTCCGCCAGAGTATGCGGTGCGTGGTCAGTGGCGATAGCATCGATTATCCCCTCTTTAACTCCCTTGATTAGGGCTTGGACATCCTCTTCAGTGCGCAGGGGCGGGTTTACCTTAGCATTGGTATCAAATCTGTTGGGGGACTCGCCGGCAATTCTCTCTTCGGTTAATGTCAGATGGTGGGGCGTGACTTCAGCGGTTACCGAAATCCCTTCCTCCTTGGCACGGCGAATAAGCTCCACAGAGCCTTTGGTGCTGACATGGGCAATGTGGAGTCTGGTCTCGGTCAACTTTGCCAGAAGTAGGTCACGGGCGACCATAACCTCTTCAGCGGCTGCGGGGATTCCTTTTAGGCCCAATTTAGCAGATACCTGACCTTCATTTATGATTCCGTTGTTGCTCAGCGCCTTATCCTCACAATGGTCAATGATTGGCAAGCCCAGGTCTCGGCTACACTCCAGAGCACGACGCATAAGCTGTGAGCTGACCACGGGGTTGCCATCATCGCTGAAAGCAACCACCCCCGCTTCAGCCAGCTCAGCCATATCAGTTAATTCCTCACCCTTCCTACCTTTAGTGATACAACCTATGGGAAGGATGGCAACCAATCTACAACAGCCGCATTATCTAAAGGGGGCTCCGTATTAGCCATGCAGCAGACAGTGGTAAAACCACCTTTGGCGGCGGCTTTTGTCCCTGTGGCGATTGTTTCCTTATCCTCAAAACCAGGCTCTCTGAGGTGACAGTGGAGGTCTATAAAGCCGGGGCAAACAATTAGTCCTGTGGCATCTAAATTCTGCGCCTTGTTCAGAATGACAGTGCCCCCTATCTGCACAATCCGGCCCTCAGCAATAAGCACGTCACCAAGGTGGTCTATGCCCTGGCTGGGGTCAATTATATGACCGCCACGGATAAGCAGAGAGATAATTTCCTTATTCATTGTCTAATGTAGCTGCTGGGTTTGAAATGCTGAGCTTGAGCTTCATTTGCGGAAGCAAAAATAATCAGATTCTCCGGTTTAATCTTCCGGGCAAAGTGGCTATCAGCGCTGTGGTACCTTTTGTTCTCCAACTTTCCTTCGTGCCAATCTGAACTGGCGACATATTGAGGATAAAGCTCATGCTCGCAATAGATACACCGCAACGTGAACGGCTCGCGACTTACTATTTTGAACTCAGGCTTTATGTACCTTACTTCTGTTTCCTGGTTTGAGACACAGTTTATGTTAGGGCACTTGACCCCGGAATCCCGTTTATATACAGGATAATCTACCCTCCGGATAAAGGAATCTTCTTCTTCAGGAATTGTGACTTCCTTGGTGCCTAATAAGAGAGCCAAGAGTGCCATTCTAACGGGCACTCCGTAAGCTGCCTGCTTGAAATACATGCTTCTGGGGTCGGCATCCACCTCATGGGTCAGCTCATCAACACGGGGTAGTGGATGCATAACAAGTGTTTTCTTAAACTCCTTTCCTCTAAGCAGTTTTTTATCTACCACAGGGTAGCCTTTTTTCAACTCTTGTTCATCTACCGTGGACGCTTGTCTTTCTTTTTGAAGCCTGGTGACATAAAGGGCGTCAACTCCCGCCTTCAGTTCCACTCGGATACTTACGTCGGGCAGCATGGCAAGTTGATGTGGGCTGCTGGGAGTCAAGTATATGGCGTCGATAGGGAAGAGCCTCTTTTCAAATTCCTGGTTCAGATTCCGACATCTTTTCAAATCCCCTTTATATTCTGTGCTTAATCTCCTTAGGACATTCTCAGGCATCTCAAGCCCTGGGCCGGGACAGAAAAGGATAGTGGCACCAAACCTGGCTAAGGCATAGATTAGGGAATGTGCTGTGCGCCCGTGTTTCAAGTCTCCCCACAGAGCAATTCTGAGTCCCTTAATGGTCTGTCTTTCTTTTCTAATGGTGTAGAGGTCACACAAGGTTTGGGTAGGATGTTCATGACTCCCGTCGCCAGCATTTATGACAGGGACGCCAGCATAGTCGGCAACCACCCTGGCTGCTCCTTCCCAAGGATGTCTGATAACAATTATGTCGGCATAGCTCCCGACCACCTTCGCCATATCAGCAATGCTTTCGCCTTTGGCCAGCGAAGTGGCGCCAATGTCGACAGCAGTTATGACGCGACCTCCGAGTCTCAGCATGGCAGTCTCGAAGGATAATCGTGTCCTGGTGCTGGGCTCGAAAAACAAGCTGGCCATAATCTTCCTCTGGCATAGTCCGGCCTGCGCATTTGGGGAGTTTGCCATCTCGTCTGCTAAGGAAAACAGTGCTTCGATTTCCCCGTTGGATAAATCGTCTATGGTCACCAGATTTCTATTTGCCAGCTTCATGATGTCTCTCCCTTCAATTTCCTCTAGTTACCCCTTGGATAGATTTACGATTATCACCTTGTCTACACCATCGACCTCTGCAAGTTGAACTTGTATCTCTTCGTCTTTAGAACTGGGTATATTTTTGCCGACATAATCGGCCCGAATGGGAAGCTCTCGATGGCCACGGTCGATAAGCACGGCTAACTGAATAGCCTTCGGACGCCCCAAATCCATCAGGGCATCCATAGCAGCGCGAATGCTCCGTCCAGTAAAGAGGACATCATCAACCAGGATTACTTGCCTATCGGTGATATTGGTAGGAATATCAGTGGGGCCGTGGTTCGCTGACTTTAATTCTGAGGGTGAAATGTCATCGCGGTAAAGGCCAATGTCCAGAGCACCCACGGGAATTGAGATTCCTTCGAAGCCTTCGATTATTTCGGCTATGCGCCTGGCTAGAGGCACTCCCCGGGTTCGCATACCTACGAACACAACACCCTCCGCACCCTTGTTCCTTTCTACAATCTCGTGGGCAATACGAGCTAATGCCCGCTCTATCTCCCTTGAGGTCAGGAGAATCTTTTCAGGCACCAAAAAACCTCCTGCCTTCAAATCGGCAAGAGGTTTCACTTGATGCTTCTATTGGGGTGTGCTTAATCATGCTTCCCCTTACCAGCCTCACTGGACTGATTTAAAGGCTTGGTATATTATGCCACAATTATAAAAATAATGCAACCCCGCACTCAGACTCTGAGTGCGGGGGGGATTTGTTACAGTGATGTGAAGGAAAGGGGTAGCGTGAGCTACCCCTTTCCTTTCCTCCCAATGAGGTTTATAAGGTTTAGGTTTACTGTCGAGAAATTCTGGTCGGTTGTGGATTAACCGTTGTAGTAGGTTGGGACTTGGTCTCCAGATGGGCAACTGGAAAACGGGGAGTACGGCGCAGGAAAGAGGGCATATCGAGAGCATTGCTGCCGCCTTTTATCAGGCGACGAAGCTCCTCGGAGCTGCGCACTCCTCCGCCAGTTACCTTAGCGAAGCCAGTAGCGATAACAGTGATTCGAACGTCGCTATCCATCTTGGGGTCAAAGACCACGCCAAAGATTATGTTGGCTTCGGGGTCCACTGCTTGGCCAATTACTTGGGCAGCCTCATTACACTCAAACAGGGAGAGACTTGGGCCACCAGTAATATTGAATAGCACCCCTGTGGCTCCGGCTATGGATACGTCGAGCAACGGGCTAGCCATAGCAGCCTTAGCCGCTTCAGTAGCGCGATTTTGCCCAGTGGCTTTACCCACAGACATCCAGGCTGGGCCAGCATCTTTCATTACCGATTTAATATCAGCGAAGTCCAGGTTGATCAATCCCGGGACGGTAACTACTTCGGAGATAGCCTGAACCCCCAAACGAAGAGCATCGTCAGCCAGCTTGAATGCGTTGTCCACACTCGTCTTGGCATCACAGAGCTGAAGAAGGCGGTCATTGGGGATGATGATAAGTGTATCAACCTTGGTCGTGAGTTCAACCAGCCCTTCCTCGGCTACTAGGCTTCTATGCGTTCCCTCAAAAGTAAAGGGTTTGGTCACCACTGCGATGGTGAGGGCGCCACTCTTTTTAGCTATTTCAGCCACTACAGGGATGCCACCTGTGCCTGTGCCACCGCCCATGCCGGCGGCAATAAACACCATATCAGCACCCTTAACAACGTCTTCAATTACGTCGATGCTTTCTTCCGCTGCCTTGCCTCCAACCTTATGGTCACCACCAGCGCCCAAACCCCTGGTCAATTTCTCGCCCAGTTGAATTCGGGTAGGGGCCTCGGCCAAAGCCAGTGCTTGGCCATCGGTATTCATGGCTATGAAGTCAACGCCCTTTATGCCCTCACGGACCATACGAGTAATAGCATTGGAGCCGCCGCCACCAATGCCTATAGCTTTGATTCTTGCTGGACTTGGAGTATAAATTTGTTTTGCCATTCTAACCTCCTTTCACAAATCAGGCACGAAACAGCCTTCTAAATAGACTTACAAAGTTGCCCCAGACACCAGCGCTTTTTACTTGGAAAGCCCCCTCTTTGCCTCGTATCGGCCATAGGAGTAATCCCACGGTAGTAGCGTAAGCTGGGTCCTGAAGGATATCGGAAATGCCATAGATGCCCGTGTTCAAAGGTCGACCTTTGCGTACCGGGATTCGCAAAACTGACTGTCCTAACTCGTCAAGCCCGGGTAGGTTAGTTGTGCCACCTGTGAGCACTAAACCACAAGGCGCCAAAGCATTGTAATCGCTAGTGGGCATCTCCATTAATATGAGTTGGAGCAACTCCTCCATGCGAGCACGGATGATATGGCAGAGGTCTTTATAAGAGGCGCTATGACCATTTTCGATACCCACTTGGACTGTTTCGTCAAGCTCCAAAGAGGGGGTGACGTTGCCATATCTCTTCTTCATCTTTTCGGCAATATTGAAAGGCAAGCCCAAGCCTATAGAGATATCGCTGGTTACCTGGTAACCGGCTACGGGAACGATAGCGGTGTGATAGATGCTGCCATTCTTAAATACCGCTATATCCGTGGTCCCGCCCCCTATGTCAGCCATGATAACACCCGTCTCTCTTTCCTCCTCAGTCAATACTGCTTCTCCGCTAGCCAGGGGCTCAAGGATGAGGTCGTCAACGTCAATACCGATACTGCGGACGCATTTAGCCAGGTTTTGTATGGAAGTCACTGAAGCAGTGATAATGTGGGTTTCTACATCTAACCTGTGCCCATGCATGCCTACCGGCTGTTTCACCCCCTCCTGTCCGTCCAGTGCGTAGGAGCGAGGAATAGCATGGAGCACCCTCTTTCCTTCGGCGACGGTGACATTACGAGCCGCAGATAGCGCGCGCTTAAGGTCCTGAGTGCGCACCAATCGATCATCTCTCGGGATAGATACTACCCCTTTATTATTCAGACTAGTTATATGTCTGCCGGTAACCCCAACATAGGCAGAATCTATACGTATGCCACTAACTCTTTGAGCTTCCTTTACCGATGTGGCGATGGATTGTTTGGCTTCATCCATATTAACTACGATGCCTTTATGTAGGCCGTGAGAGGGAACGACTCCCACTCCTAAAATTTCAATGTCATCTTCTGCTTTGACATTAGCCACGAGAGTGGCTATTTTAGTTGTGCCCACATCAATGGCTGAAATGATTTTCTTTGCCATTTTCACCTCCTTTTTTGCTGGGAATGCTGCCTAGTTGAGTCGCTCAGCTATCCTTAATTTAGCGCTGCGGCTGCGTGGGTTGGATTCTATCTCCAACGAGGTAGGTTTGATAACCTTCCGTGAAATGAGCTTCAAGGTGGGCACATGCCCACAGCGACATATTAGTGTCCCCGGAGGACATAGGCAGCTACTGGCTGCGTAGCGCATGAATTGCTTAACTATACGGTCTTCCAAAGAATGATAGCTAATGACCGTTAACCTCCCTCCGGGGCGTAGGAGGTTAGGGGTCTGGGTGAGAGCCTGCTCCAGATTCTGTAGTTCATTGTTCACCGCGATACGAAGCGCCATGAAGGTTCTTGTGGCAGGGTGAATTTTGCCCCGACGTGCCGGGGCGCCTGAAACTTGCTCTATTAGGCGGGCAAGCTCCACAGTGGTAGCGATAGGGCGATTTTGAACGATGTGCCGCGCTATCCGCCGGCTGTGACGCTCTTCACCGTATCTTTCTATGAGCTTGGACAACTCTTGCTCAGAGAAGCTGTTGACGATATCCGATGCGGTTAGCCCTTGCCCAGGATCGAACCTCATGTTTAGGGGAGCATCGAGGTGAAAGCTGAAGCCACGTTCGGCTGTATCCAGTTGCAGCGAAGAAACACCCAGGTCGAAGAGAATACCATCAACTGGATGAAAGTGGTATCTTTCGCAGATGGCCTCAAGATTAACGAAATTGTCATTAACCAAAGTAACTGCTTCACCATAGTCGCTAAGTCTATCTTGACTCATTTTGATGGCTTCAGGATCGGCATCAATACCTAAAAGCCTTCCTGTGGGGGAAATTCTTTCCAGTACGGCGGCTGCGTGTCCCCCCAGACCGACAGTGCAATCAACGAAGTAACCTCCTCGCCGAGGCTGTAGCCCTGCCATAACTTCATCAAGCAGAGCAGGCACGTGAACGGGCAAGGACATGGCGACGCTCATTCACTCATACTCCGCTCTCAATTATCTGCGATGCCTGCTCTTCGGATGATGGTTTCTCAGCCTTCCATCCTTCTTCGCTCCAAAGTTCAACACGGGTATTGGCGCCGACAACAATCGCTGTGTCAGCAATCTTAGCGTAGTCGCGCAAGGAGTCTGGCAATTTTATGCGGCCTTGCCCATCGAATGAGGCACTGAAGGCAGAGCCGAAGATGGCGCGATTCAACTTCCTTAAGTTAGCTGGAGTTACTGCCTTCTCAGAAAGCTTGTCGGACAATCTTTTCCATTCTGCTATTGAATAAACGGCGATACATTTCTCTCCCATCCCCTTGGCTAATATCACACCATCCTTCATCTCTCGCCTGAATTTTGGCGGCAAAGGAACTCTTCCCTTTTCGTCAACCTTATATGGATACTCACCGAAAAACATCTTTTTTACCTCAATTCCCCCCGAGGCCCCATCATCTTGCTACGCCTATCTTATCCCTTATACCGCATCTGCCATTTTTCCCCACTTTTCCCCACAATCCTAATTATAAACCCTATCTTTATTTTGTCAATACCCTTTGGCGTTTTTTTAGAATATTTGAACAATTTTTGTCTTGAGGATTAAGAATAGGGTGGTGCTAAATATAAACCGATGGGTACACTGCTTCTTGGGAGACAGAATCAACCGGAAGGCAGTAAGACTTTCTTTTACCGCTGCTTACATGGTAAGATATGCATTTTGGAGGTTTTTGTTGAGGGAATCCATGCGTATTGATATTTTATGTCTCTTCCCTGAAATGTTTGACTCTCCACTCAACCAGAGCATCATCAAACGTGCTCGAGAGCAAGGGTTGGTGAACGTTGTGATTCATGATATTCGTGATTACACACATGACAAACATCATACTGCGGATGATTGTCCTTATGGCGGTGGGCCTGGCATGGTGCTCAAGCCCGAACCTATTTTTGAAGCAGCAGAGGCAGTAAAACAGCAAGTTGGTGTAAGTGAGATGCCTATCATATTACTTACCCCTCAGGGCAGGCTTTTTTCTCAATCTGTGGCTCAAGAACTAGCCCTCCATCCTCATCTGATGTTAATTTGTGGCCATTACGAAGGTTTAGACGAGAGAGTTTGTGAACACTTAGCTACTGATGAAATCAGTATCGGGGATTATGTACTTAGCGGGGGGGAATTAGCTGCCCTGGTTGTGGTGGATGCTGTTGTTAGGCTTATACCAGGGGTGCTAGGCTCACAGGACTCCGCCAGCAATGATTCTCATAGCAACGGGCTATTGGAATACCCTCAATATACCAGACCTCAGGTATATCGAGATTGGTCAGTACCTGAGATTTTGCTTTCAGGAAATCACGGTGAAGTTGCTCAATGGCGACGCCATCAGGCTATCCTGCGAACGGCGAAACGACGCCCTGACCTCTTGGAGAAGGGCAATATCTGCGATGAGGAAAGGAAATGGATATTAGAGAATTTGTTAAACCTAAAATGAACCCCAACATTCCTCAAATTTCCCCTGGCGATACAGTCAAGGTTAGTTTGAAGGCTATGGAAGGGGATAAAGAGCGACTGCAACACTTCCAAGGAATGGTGATTAAAATGAGGAAGGGTGTTGATGGTGGGAGTTTTACGGTGAGGAGAGTATCTTATGGCATTGGAGTGGAACGTACTTTCCCCTTCCAATCTCCTTCCGTGCAAAATGTGGCGGTGCTCAGGCATGGCCAGGTGCGCCGAGCTAAACTCTACTATATGCGCAGGCTCAGCGTTAAACAGGCCCGACTCAAGGAAAGGCGAGAGAGGGCGTTGGAGCAAGCCATGCCTCAAGAGGAAGAACCTCAAAAAGAAGAACAGTCCTCTGAATGAACTACGCCGAGGTGGCGGTCAATTCACCGGGGAGCCGGTCAACTTTTTGCTATGCCATACCGCCGGGGCTCAATATTAGTGTCGGGCAAGCAGTATGGGTGCCCTTTGGCACACGGGTCATTCAAGGGATTGTGCTCCGATTATCAGACGAGCCAGCGGTTGAAGAAACTAAGGCAATAGCTGGCATTGTTGCTGATTTTCCTTTGCTTTCCCCGATACAAATAAAGCTTGCCCAGTGGATAAGCGAATACTATTTTTCTCCTCCTTTCGATGCC
>JBEKTM010000069.1:0-8378 GCA_049516035.1 Dehalococcoidia bacterium | reverse complement strand
GGCTGGAGACACTTTGCGAGCCGCCGCCGACCTGAGTGTACCCATGATAGGCATGACACTTTTGTATCGTAAGGGCTATTTCCGACAGCATCTTGATGAACGGGGCAACCAAACCGAGACTCCGGTTGACTGGGCGCCTGTAGAATTTCTGCAACCCATGCAACCCCGGATAACGGTTACTATTGAGGGGCGGAAGGTACAGGTTCGGGCCTGGCGCTACATCTTGCATGGCGTCTCTAACTATGATGTACATGCGTATTTCCTGGATACGGCGCTGCCCGAAAATAGCCCCTGGGACCAGACTCTTACCGATTCTCTCTACGGGGGAGACCCCCATTACCGTCTGTGCCAAGAAGTGCTACTAGGCATAGGAGGCTTTAAAATGCTCCATGCCCTGGGCTATGATAATGTGCAGGTTTATCACATGAACGAGGGACACTCCGCCCTTCTAACTATGGCCTTGCTGGAGGAAGTAACCGACGGGCGCGGTATCCGCTCAGCAACCAAGGTAGACAGGGGAGTCATTCGAAAACGATGCGTGTTTACCACCCATACGCCGGTGCGCGCCGGTCAAGACCAGTTTCCGCGAGACTTGGTGCGGCAGGTGCTGGGTGAAGAACTGACGGCGGCGCTTGAAGCCGCAGAATGCTTCTTGAACGGTGAACTTAACATGACTCACCTTGCCTTGGTGTTTTCCCGCTATGTCAATGGAGTTTCCATGCGCCATGAGGCGATATCCCGTGACATGTTCCCCGATTATACAATAAACTCAGTGACTAATGGTGTCCATGCGGCTACGTGGGCATCATTGTCTTTTCGCCGCCTCTATGATGAGCATATACCGGAGTGGCGCCGTGACAACCTGTATCTCCGCTACGCTATAGGCATACCAGTAGATGAAATCAGGCAGGCACACTTTCAGGCAAAACAAGACCTACTGGCCGAGGTAAAACGTCGAACCAATGTCCAGCTAGATCCAAACATGATGACTATCGGCTTCGCCCGGCGTGCCGCCATGTACAAACGAGCTGGCCTGCTTTTCTCGGACCTGAGCCGCCTGAAGAGTATAGCTACCCAGGCAGGGCCCTTTCAGGTCATCTACGGAGGTAAGTCACATCCCTGGGACGGAGGAGGCAAAGCTATAATGCGGGCTATATTTCAGGCAGCAGAAGTTTTGCATGACACAGTGCGGGTAGTCTATTTGGAAGAATATGATATGGCACTGGCCAAGTATATGTGTGCCGGCGTAGATTTGTGGTTGAATACTCCAGAGAAACCAGCGGAGGCATCAGGCACCAGTGGCATGAAAGCCGCTCTGAACGGAGTGCCCAGCCTGAGTATTCTCGATGGCTGGTGGATAGAGGGCCATGTGGAAGGTGTAACCGGATGGGCTATTGGCGATAGCTGGGAGGCAGAGAGCAATCCAGCAGAAGAGACAGCCTCTCTCTACGATAAGCTTGAACGCGTGATTCTGCCGATGTATTACACGCGGCCAATTGAATTTGCCAAAGTCATGCGCTCTGCCATCGCTTTGAATGGTTCGTTTTACAATGCGGAGCGCATGGTATTTCAGTATGTCGAGAATGCGTATGTCGCCGAGGAAGAGTCTGTAAGTAATGCGGCGGGAAAAGGGAGCTGTGCGATATGAGTTACGTGCACTCGTTAAGGTGGGGACCTGTAGGCGTCGACTACATTAGTTGCAGTCCTTATCGGATACCAATAGCCAAGTTGGTAGCGGCGCAGACTGCTATCCAAGCAAGGTCAGGCGGCCCCCAGGCTGAAATTCCAAGCGCCGAAACCAGCTAAGTCCGCGCTGGCCGCAAACGTATCGCTGATCTTTTATGTCTGAGCCCGAAGAAAGGGGGGTGGCTATCGATGAAGAAAAGCAAAATAGGCATTCTTACCGGCGGTGGAGACTGTGCCGGTATTAATCCGGCGATAAAATGGGCAGTGAAAACTGCCTTGGATGAGCGGGTGCAACGCGACAGGGGAATCCAATATGAGGTGTTGGGAATCAGGGATGGCTGGAAGGGGCTAACTCAAGATGACCCCAAGGAGATTGAGCAGTATATCATACCCCTGAATCAGGAAATCACAAGGACCTGGGACAGGTACGGTGGCACTATGCTTGGCACCTCACGAACCAATCCCTATGATCCCAAAAATGACCAATCGAAAGTGGTATTAAGCAACATAAAAACGCTGGGCTTAGACGCTCTGGTAGTCATCGGAGGAGATGACACCTTGAGCGTGGCCCATAAGCTGGCGCATGAAGGCGTGAATGTGGTTGGCATCCCCAAGACGATTGACAGGGATCTGTATGGGACTGATTATACTTTGGGATTTGAGACAGCTTTGGACGTTATCACTCAGGAGGTTGACCGGCTGAGGACAACCGCCGGTTCACACAAGAGAATATTTGTCGTGGAGACAATGGGGAGGGAAACTGGCTGGCTCGCTCTTGAAGGCGGAGAATCAAGTGGTGCCTACATTATCCTGATCCCGGAGCATGGTTTTTCAATTGAAAAGGTGAATGAGTTGGTTCTCGAAGGCAGGAGAGCCGGGATCAGATACGATATTATCATCGTGGCGGAAGGAGCCAAGCCAGCGGGACACGCCCAATTTACGAGGGAGCAACGCGTGGATAGCTTCGGCCATAAGACTCTGGGTGGAATTGGCGACTTTTTGGCTGATGAGATCCAGAAGGGTACCGAACTAGAAACACGATGCATCGTCCTGAGCCATCTGCAGCGAGGCGGAGCGCCATGTGCCTATGACCGAAGAATGGGGCGGTACTTTGGCATTGCCGCTATGGACCTGGTGATGATGAGAGACTTTGGAAAGATGGTCTGCCACAATAATGGCAAGATTACGGCGTGCCCCCTCGAGAAGGTTGTCGGCAGACTGAAGTACGTCGACGTCAAGACTATGTATGATGTCGAGAGATACAACGGACGCCGGACTATTCTGGGGAGGGAAGAACAAGATGTACCGAGACCATGACCAATCAAAAGATGAAATGACTTCTGCGGAACGGTCAGGAAATACCAGACTGAGAAAAGGCGTGTCTGCGCCCCGGGGCGAGGTTGATACCCTAGTGGAAAACGCCGTCTTTGGTGCTGATGAGGTGAGGGAACATAGCCGGGAAAAAATCCGGCAATTCGCTTCGGCACAGGGTGTAGTTTTGACAAGCGTTGACGGCCTGTACCGGGCTGCTGGCAAGGGGCTGTACACTGGTATCACTGTTCCTGCAATAAACATCCGCGGCATCACTTATCAAGTGGCTAGGGCGGTATTTAGAGCCGCCCTCAAGGATAGGGTTGGTGCTTTTATTTTCGAAATTGCTCGTTCTGAGATAGGCTATACCGCGCAAAGGCCGGGTGAGTACGCCGCCTGCGTACTTGCGGCGGCAGTCACGGAGGGGTTCAGAGGCCCGGTTTTTCTCCAGGGAGACCACTTCCAGGTTAACAGCGCGAAATACAATTCAGAACCAGAACGGGAATTGAACAGCATCAGGGAGCTGATACGTGAGGCGGTAAGCGCTGGCTTTCTGAACATTGATATTGACGCCTCCACCATCGTTGACTTGGGAAAGTCAAGCTTTGAGGAACAGCAGAAAGAGAATTGCCAAGTCACTGCGGATATGACCAAGTTTATACGGGAGATTGAGCCCGAGGGGATAACAATCTCAGTTGGTGGTGAAATCGGCGAAGTAGGCGGGCGCAATAGCACAGTGGTAGACCTACGGGCCTTTATGACAGGATATCTCAGGCTGCTAGGGCCAGACGTCAGGGGACTCTCCAAAATCAGCGTTCAAACCGGGACGACGCACGGTGGAGTAGTTTTGCCTGACGGGTCAGTGGCGAGCGTTGACATTGATTTCAAAGCTCTGAAGGAATTGTCTCGAGCAGCACGAAAAGAATATGGTATAGGTGGCGCAGTACAGCATGGAGCCTCTACTCTCCCTGATGAGGCTTTTGACCTCTTCCCACAGGCGGACACACTGGAAGTGCATCTGGCTACCGGATTTCAAAACATTATCTTTGACAGCCCCTATTTCCCCAAAGAGTTGCTGGACAGAATTTACCGGTATCTTCGGGATAAATACGCAGGTGAAATGAAGCAGGGGGACACATCAGAACAATTCCTCTACAAGACCCGCAAAAGAGCATTTGGTGATTTCAAGAAGGAACTGTGGAACCTGTCTGGAGAAAATCTGAGGGGAATTGGAAACGCACTTGAAGAACGATTTTCCCTGCTATTCCGTAAGTTGAAAGTGGCTGGCACGGTGGACATAGTGAGCCGGTTCGTAGATTATCGGTGGTGATTGTGCATTTCACTTTTAGCTGATTTGCTCTTGACGTTGTCGCATATTTGAATTAACATAGCAGTACAACTAATTAGTCGTTCTTTGTTTTTATTCTACTTGAGCGTGGACAACTGAATATGAAAATGGCGCATTCTCAGCAGCCGATTGAACGCAATATTGCGATGGAACTAGTGAGGGTCACCGAAGTGGCGGCCATGGCCGCCGCTCGTTATTTGGGTAGGGGTGATAAGACACTGGTAGACGAGGCAGCGGTAGCTGCCATGCGTTATGCACTGGGCTATATCCAGATGGACGGAATCGTAGTCATTGGGGAAGGAGAAAAGGACCATGCTCCCATGTTATATATAGGAGAGCGCATTGGCGATGGCTCAGATTTACAGGTTGATATTGCTGTTGATCCCATTGACGGGACTACCCTTGTCGCCAGAGGTCTTCCCGGAGCTATCGCTGTAGTAGCGCTTGCGGCCAAGGGGACGATGCACTGCCCCATGGAGTTCGTATATATGAATAAAATTGTTACCGGACCGGAAGCAAAAGACTGCATAGATATCAACGCATCGGTGGCGGAAAACTTGAAGAACATAGCCAAAGCTAAGCGGAGGAAGATATCGGAACTTACAGTGGTGGTTTTGGATAGGCCGCGGCACGAACAGTTGTTATCGGATATTAGAAGTGCTGGCGCCAGGGTCAAATTGATTTCTGACGGTGATGTTGCGGCGAGCATAGATGCAGCTCTGCCTGAAAGAGAGGTTGATGCCCTTATGGGCATCGGGGGCACGCCAGAGGGGGTCATCTCCGCTGCGGCGATACACTGCATTGGGGGCGGTATTCAATGTAAGGCTTGGCCCCGCGATGACAGCGAAAGAAAGGCCGCCCTAGCCGCGGGAGTTGATGTTGATAAGGTATACAAGACGGAGGACCTGATAGATAGTGACGATGTGTTTTTTGCTGCCACCGGGGTCAGTAGCGGCGAATTGCTCAAAGGGGTACGCTACTTTGCCGGAGGGGCACAGACTCAGTCTCTAGCAATGCGCTGTCGCTCTGGTACCGTCCGCTGGATAGATTCCTGGCACAACTTTAACCGCCTTGACAAACTTAGTGTCTTGAAACTCTATTAAGTGAGTTCATATCCTTACATTTATCAGCATTATAGTCAGGTGCTATAATGTCACTATTATGGAAAGGTGCGAATCGAACACAGCGCCAAAGAAGCTTATAGGTAGCACAGCGTGACTACTTCAGAAGAAGTAAACGAATACCTCGTAACTTTCGCGAATTCCGTCCGCGAAAAGTTTTCATCGGTGCTGGTTGGACAACCTGAAGACCAGTTTTGACCATGCGGTCGGCTATCATACTAACGCTGTTTGTGCTACGTTCTAACCACCGGGCTACATCAGTTATTCTTACAGGCGCATCAAAGCACAATAAATGCTCTTCCTTTCGCCCATGCACTTTATGCGGCAAGAGATGTTATGGTGCATGGTGTTGGTTTCAGTGACATTGCCATTGATTTCTACTGGGTTCTTGGTTATACCATGGCGTTCTTTGTTTTGGGTGTTTTCCTGTTCAGGCGGAGGATGTTAGAATGAATAATAGGTAGCTATTTTGGTCATCAAATTTTTAAAGCATCCATCGTTTGATGAACTTCCTCTCCGAATTGGAATTGGAAATGATACGCATAAGTAACGAGTTTTTTTACAATATTTAAGGAAAACTATTGACATTCTAGTGATGATGGCTTATCCTTTTACAAAAAGGGAGGTGAACAGATGCAAGCATACTGCATGAAGTGCCGCGCTAAAAGAGAGATGAAGAACCCCAGAAACATAATCATGAAGAACCGCAGGCCGGCTACTCAAGGCGTATGTCCCGTATGCGGGACCAAGATGTTCAGGATAGGGAAGTAGGGAAGGGTTAAAGCTAATATTGCGAGTGGCAGAACCACTGGAAGGCTGAGTATCTTACATACAAGATACTCAGCCTTCTGCTACCGACCACATTTAGGTTTGTGGTTATGCTCGCCCAGAGTAAAAATCGTCTCTGGATTACCTATTGGAATTTAATCCAATCACCCCCTGGAAATTCCGTTTTCATTGAATGCTGGTTACACCCAGAGTTATCAAGAACACTGCGACACCAGTTACAATTACATGCAGCCCAACAGCGACAAAAGTTTCCTTTCAATCTATGTCTAGTAGCCAAGTCAAAATAGTCCCGTATACACTCCAGTGAGAGGCAAGGGCATAGCCACAAACAAGACTAATCTCCAGAAGCGATATTTATCTATTTCCGGTTTACCTCTTTTCCTTGGACTATCCAGATACTTGTCGAGCAACGAGATTCGGGACAGGGACTTATCGTAAAAAAGGCGCAAAGCAGATGGGGAAAATATCAGGGCGTTAGCAGTGACCGCCATAAAGAAAGTGAACCGAGGATTTAGCCTCAAAGATATGCCGAATGGAATGCCACCCCTTTAATTCACTAGCGGGCGAAACAGTGGCTAACAGAACCCAAGCTATTTCCCTTGTCGTTATATGTTTCCAAAACAGCGCAGCTTATGACCAGAAAGCATAGTTTAACATGTGTTATTACACCATGTGCTCATTGCCAACAACTTAATTCCGTGCTATCCTCTATTTGACTCAGCTTAAGACAAGAAATGCACACAAGAAGACTATTTGGAACCAGTGGCATCCGGGGCGTAGTCACCCAAGATTTATCGCCTGATTTGTACCACCGAGTTGCCTTAGCCATAGGCACTACCCTACCTCCTGCTTCCACAGTTTGTATTGCTACCGACACCAGAACAAGCAGGGATGTGATTAAGGAAGCAGTTACTGCGGGCTTGCTTTCTTGTGGTATAAACGTAGTTGACCTAGGTATTTTGCCGACCCCGGCACTGGCATTGCTCACTCGGGAATCAGGCTTCGCCACTGGAATTATGGTTACGGCATCCCATAATCCCCCTGAGTTCAATGGAATCAAGCTCTTCACCGAGAATTCGCTAGGATATAGCCAGGCTCAAGAAGCAGAGGTAGAGAAAGTCTATTTCGAACAGAAATTCCGCCAAGGGAAGAAAGGAACTTTAGAGCAAGCACAAGATATGAAACAAAGATACCTTTCCTTTATTAAGGACAAGCTTTCTTGGCCAGGATTTAATCACCATCTAAAAATAGTTGTTGATCCTGGCAATGGCGCTGCCTCCCAGTTTGCCAGCGACATCTTTATCCAGATGGGTCTTGACGTAATACCGGTAAACGACGAACCGAATGGCCTTTTCCCTGGCAGAAGTCCCGAGCCCAAAGCAGATACCCTCCAAGGCACAGTTAATTTCTTGAGGCAACATAATGCTGACTTAGCTATTTGCTTTGATGGCGATGCCGACCGCGTTGTCTTTTGCGATAAAGAAGGTTTCCTCGGCTTCAACGAACCCATTGCCTTTATCTCGAGACTGGCTGTCAAGAAAACGGGAAGGAAAACGATTGCTACCACAGTAGAAACTGGAAGTCTCCTTGACCTAGCAGTGAAAGACCTGGGGGTGGAGGTGGTCAGAGGCAGAGTCGGTGATGTCGCTGTGGCACACTTAGCTCAGGAGCTCGATGCTGCTTTAGGAGTGGAACAGGTAGGCGTCTACATCATTCGCCTCACTTTTCCTGCTAAGTCAGTTGAGCGATGCCGGCGAAATCAGACAATACTTCCAAGATATGCCTAGACTATTCTTCGAAAAGGCCAAGGTTTTTTGTCCTCACGAACTCAAAGAATCAGTCATGGCTCAGGTACAGAAAAAGGCACACCTCTTTGCTCCCGATGAGATAAATACTATTGATGGCTTGCGACTGGAATTCCCTGACTCCTGGATACTCATCAGAGCCAGTGGCACCGAGCCTGTCATCCGAATAATCTCTGAATCAACATCGCAGACACAGACTGATGAGCTCATAAGCAAAAGCAAAAAACTGGTTCAAAGTCTGGTGGAGGTTAACAGGTGAGAGCTGTATTTCTCTGCGGTGGCCGCGGCAAGAGGATGTTTCCCGTTACCGAAGATAAA
>JBEKTM010000068.1:0-9866 GCA_049516035.1 Dehalococcoidia bacterium | reverse complement strand
GAGGCTACCGGGCTGGATACATCTCGGCAAGCTCCACTTAAAGAGATTGCTTGCTTTCTACTAAAGCGCGACTTTTAGGAGGGAAAATGCCGAAAAAGACTGTTGAAGACATCGATGTTAAAGGCAAGAGGGTTCTACTCAGAGTCGACTTTAATGTCACGCTAAATATAAACACTGGCGCTATTAGCGATGATAGCCGCATCCGAGCTTCACTACCTACTATCAAATATCTCGTTGACCATAAAGCTAAGGTAATCATCTGCTCTCATTTGGGACGCCCTGAAGGCAAAGTAGTGGAAAGTTTGCGGATGGCGCCAGCAGCGCAGAGTTTGTCGCAACTTATGGGCTTGCCTGTCAGCACGGCATCCGATTGTATAGGTCCCGAAGTAGAAAGCAAAGTAAGGAAACTCAAGGAGGGCGATATTTTGGTTTTGGAAAATCTGCGCTTTCACCCTGAAGAGGAAGCAAATGATCCCGACTTTGCCCGAAAGCTAGCCAGGTTAGCTGATATTTACGTTGATGATGCCTTTAGCACTGCTCATCGGGTTCATGCCTCTATCGTAGGTGTAGCTAAATACTTGCCGGCGGTAGCTGGATTTCTAATGAGAAAAGAGCTAAATGTTATGGGGAAGCTCTTGCATGATCCCGAGCGACCCTGGGCCTGTCTTATAGGCGGTGCTAAGGTGAGCGATAAGATAGGGCTGTTGCAGAATATGTTAAGGAAGGTTGACATGTTGCTGGTTGGAGGCGGCATGGCTGCTACTTTCTTAAAGGCGCAGGGATATGAGGTAGGGCATTCTTTGGTAGAGGACGATAAGTTAGACCTGGCCAAGAAATTGTTACAGGAAGCCAAGGAGTGGAAGGTGCCGTTGCTGCTCCCCGTTGACGCAGTTGTAGCAGGAGAAATCAAAGCCGGAGCCTCAACCAGAGTAGTGCCAATAACTACTGTACCATCAGGTAGCCATATCGTAGATATTGGTCCTCAATCTATTGAGCTTTTCTGCAACGAATTGGGAAAATGTCGTACCATCATGTGGAATGGCCCCATGGGGATTTATGAAGTCCTGCAATTTGCTCAGGGAACCAGGTCTATAGCCAGTTTTCTATCCACCCTCGATGCTACTACTATTATTGGCGGTGGCTCTTCTGCTGAAGTAGTTGAGGAAATGGGATTGACTGATAAGATGACTCACGTCTCCACGGGAGGTGGTGCCAGCCTGAAGTTTTTGGAGGGTGTTACCTTACCTGGTGTGGAAGTCTTGTTAGATAGGAAATAACGGGAGATTGTGAAATGCGCATTCCTTTTGTTGCTGGCAACTGGAAAATGAATACCACGGCGACTGAAGCCGAACGACTGGTTCTCGAGATGCTTGAGAAACTAGACAGGATAGAAGGAGTGGAGAAGGTACTTTGTCCGCCATTCGTATCTCTGATTGCCATAAGTATGATGCTCCAGGGTTCATCTATTAAGCTCGGTGCCCAGAATATGCATTTTGAGGCTAAAGGGGCTTACACCGGTGAAATATCCCCGCTGATGCTCAGGGAGTTGTGTGAGTTTGTCATAGACGAGATAATCAACAAGAAGGTAAAGGCGGCTTTGGCAAACAATCTTAAGCCTATCTTGTGTGTCGGGGAGAGGCTTGAAGAGAATGAAGCTGGCAAGACAGAGGAGGTGGTTAATAGACAGGTGACGGCAGCTTTGCATGGTATAGAGTCTGTCGTTCTGAGCATAGCGAAGAATCTCGTGATTGCCTACGAGCCGGTTTGGGCTATTGGCACAGGCAAGGCGGCGAGCGGCAAGCAGGCAGCAGCCACTATCCAGTTTATTCGCGATGTTGTGGCTAGGCTATGGAATAAGAGCATAGCTCAGGATTTACGCATCCTTTATGGCGGCAGTGTTACCAGTGCTAACATTGCTGAGTTTATTTCTCATCCGGAAATCGATGGTGCCCTGGTTGGCGGAGCCAGCCTCAAAGCCGAAGAATTCGTGGGTATTGTCGAGCAAACCGCAGAGATCAAGGGAAGAAAAAAGTAGACAGTAGATAGTGATCGCCATCGTTGGTCCCACTGCTGTAGGAAAAAGCGAGCTTGCTCTGCATCTGGCTCAGTACTTTTCCCTGGAGATAATAAGTGCCGATAGCCGTCAGGTCTATCGGCATATGGATATCGGCACTAATAAGCCGAGTCCGGCTGAGAGGGCATTGGTCCCGCACCATGTCATCGATGTAGTCGAGCCCGACGAAGATTTTAGCCTGGCTATGTATCACCAACTAGCCACTGAGGCACTGGAAGCCATTCAACAGAAAGGCAAATTGCCATTACTGGTCGGTGGCAGCGGCCTTTATGTGTGGTCGTTGGTAGAGGGATGGAAGATACCTGGGGTGCCACCTGATCAGAAACTAAGGCGCCAGTTGGAAGCTAGAGCAGAGCAGGAAGATAGCCAAAACCTTTATCGAGAATTGCAGGGTATTGACCCGGTGGCAGCGGCGAAAATCAATCCCGGTAATATCCGACGCGTAATAAGGGCCCTGGAAATCTATTATGCGACAGGGCAGTCTCCTTCTCAGTTACAGCGTAAAGAAGCGCCGGGTTTCTCTACCCTGGTCATTGGCTTAACTCAGGAAAGAAGCGAATTATATGAAAAGATTGATGAGCGGGTTGATAAAATGATACAAAGGGGATTGGTTGAAGAAGTAGAACAGCTATTGAAAAAAGGTTATGGCCCTTCCTTGCCTTCTATGTCGGGAATAGGTTACAAGCAAATAGGCCAGTTTCTTCGAAGGGAGATGACTTTGCCCGAGGCTATTGATAAAATAAAATATGAAACCCATAGACTGGCTCGTCACCAGTATGCTTGGTTTCGCCTCAGCGATAGCAAAATTCGCTGGTTTGATGTGAGTGAGACAGAAAGAAAAGCCAGCTCCGATTTGATCGGAGTCGCCCTCGACAAAGTGAAGGATCTCATAGAAGGTTTCATATCATGAAGTTCTCCAAGTTACAAGCCACGGGTAATGACTTCATCCTGATAGATGCCACCACAGCACCAAGAGCAACTGATTGGGGAGAATTAGCCCAAGCTATGTGTGACCGTCACTTTGGAGTAGGGGCTGATGGCTTGATACTGGTGCAGAATTCGACCAGCGCTGATTTAAAGATGCGTCTTTTTAATTCCGACGGTTCTGAAGCCGAAGTTTCCGGCAATGGGCTGAGATGTTTTGCCAAATATGCTATTGAGAAAGGCTTGATTAGCAAAACGTCATCGCGAGCAGGGCAAAGCAGTCGCTCTCTGACTATCGAGACATTGTCAGGTGTAAGAAAGGTTCAGGCTTATATGTCAGGAAATAAGGTCAATCGGGCTGAGGTAAATATGGGCCTGCCCAGGTTCCAACCGGAGCAAATTCCTGTTAAGGTTAAAGTTGACATAATACCAATATTGGATTATCCTTTGGTAATAGACGGGAAAAAGTTGACTTTGTCTCTTCTATCCATGGGTAATCCCCACGCCGTGAGCTTTTTATCCCGGCCAGTTGCTGCTTTTCCTTTAGCTGATATAGGACCGAAAGTGGAGAGGCATCCCATGTTCCCTCAAAGGACTAATTTTGAAGTAGCCAGGGTCTTGAGCGAGGGGAAGATAGAAGCCCGGGTGTGGGAGCGAGGTGTTGGGGAAACTTTGGCGTGTGGTAGTGGCGCCTGTGCTATAGCTGTAGCCGCTCAGTTGTTGGGCCATATAAATAGGCAAGTTGACATAATACTCGCTGGTGGGACTTTGATGGTATCCTGGGATAGGGTGGGAGATGTGTTGCTTACTGGTCCTGTGGAAGAAATTTTCACTGGCGAATGGCTTGAAGGGAGAAACTAATGAAATTAGCTGGAAGGCTTAACAGATTGCCTCCATATCTTTTCGTGGAAATAAGCCAGAAAGTCGCTGAGCTTCAGGCGAAGGGGAAAGATGTAATCAATTTTGGTATTGGTGACCCTGATTTACCTACGCCATCTCATATCATCGAACGTATGTGCCAGGCAGCACATGACCCCGCAAACCATCGTTATCCGGAAACCGCTGGTTTACCTGAGCTTCGTCAAGCCATAGCAGAGTGGTATGAGAGACGTTTTGGGGTTACCTTGAATCCGGCTAAAGAAGTCTTGCCGCTTATTGGCTCCAAGGAAGGGGTTGGGCATATGGCTTTATGCTTTATCGAGCCTGGTGACCTGGCTTTGGTTCCCGACCCGGGTTATCCACCATATTCTCTGGGCACCATATTAGCCGGTGGCGAGCCTTACTTTATGCCTTTGAAAGAGGAAAACGATTTTTTGCCTGATTTTAAAGCTATTCCAGACGAGGTCGCCGATAAGGCAAAGCTTATGTGGCTTAACTATCCCAATTGTCCCACCGGAGCTATAGCTGGTCTTGATTTCTTTGAAAGGGCAGTTCATTTCGCACAGCAGCATAACTTGGCAATCTGCCATGACACTCCTTATACCGAAGTTGCCTTTGATGGCTACGAGCCACCCAGCTTCATGCAGGTACCTGGGGCCAAGAAAATAGGTGTGGAATTTCATTCCCTGTCCAAAACTTACCACATGACAGGGTGGAGAATAGGCATGGTGGTAGGTAATGCCGACATGGTGGACGCCTTGTTCAGGGTTAAATCCAACCTGGATTCAGGGGTTCCCCAGGCAATTCAATATGCTGCTGTGGAAGCTCTGCGTGGCTCTCAGGAGCACATCGCCAAGCATAATGCTATTTTTCAACGGCGCCGAGATAAACTGGTAAAAGTTCTTAATGAGGTAGGACTAAAGGCGAGGACACCCAAGGCAACCTTTTATATCTGGGCTAAGATTCCCCAGGGATACACAACTATAGATTTTACTAAGAAATTGCTGGATGAAGTCAGGATAGTGGTAACTCCGGGAACTGGCTATGGGAAGGAGGGAGAGGGTTACATCAGATTTTCCCTGACCATTTCCGATGACCGTCTAGAAGAGGGTGTGAATCGCTTATTGGCTTGGCACAGGAGGAGGAGATAAAGCAGAAATTCTTTACTACTGAATCCAAGGTAGAACAAGCACTCTTGGTGGGCGTAGGAAGCAAGGTCTCCAACCATGATTGGTCGGTTACAGATTCCTTGGAAGAGCTATCCCATCTAGCGAAAACAGCTGGCGCCAATGTAGTAGGTGTGTTAACTCAAAAACTGGACACACCTTCGCCTACTTATTATATAGGTAAAGGTAAAATTGAAGAGCTAATTAGCTTCAAAGAGCAAACCCAATATGACACGGTGATCTTTGATGACGAACTGTCGCCAAGGCAGCAAAGAAATCTCGAAGAGGTATTGGGAGTCAAAGTTATTGACCGCACCGCTTTGATTTTACATATATTTGCCCGCAAAGCTCGAACCCATGAGGGAAAACTCCAGGTTGAACTGGCTCAGCACCAATATCTTCTGCCCCGTCTTATCGGGCAATGGAGCCATTTAGAGCGACTTGGTGCTGGTATTGGCACCAGAGGTCCTGGTGAAGCACAACTGGAAACCGATCGCCGCCTTATCCATAAGCGTATTAATCTCCTTCAAAATAAGATAGAAAGCGTCAGGAAGCAGCGAGCACTTTACAGGAGGCACCGTAAGGAGACTGGCGCGCCCATCGTAGCTCTTGTGGGTTATACTAATGCCGGTAAGAGCACTTTGTTTAATACTTTAAGCAAAGCTAATGTGGATGTGGAAGATAAGCTCTTTTCTACCTTGGACCCTGTGACTCGGCGGCTGGTTCTGCCCACCGGCCAACAATTCCTCATCACCGATACCGTTGGCTTTATTCACAAACTTCCGCCTTCAATTATTGCCGCCTTCCACGCCACTTTAGAGGAACTGGATGAAGCGGATTTACTTCTACATATAGTTGACATAACACACAAGAATGCTGCTAATCAGTGTCTCACAGTAGAAAAGATACTCAAAGAGCTAAATCTGGAAGATAAACCAAAAATCACCGTGTTCAACAAGCTAGACTTAGCTCTAGAAAGCGAGGCAGAGCTGAAAGCATTAACGACTATTCCTTACTTCGAGGAAGAAATCGTGTTGCCTAATGAGGGCGTTGCTCTCATCTCTGCTGCCAAAGGATGGGGAACAGACGAACTTCTAAACAAGATAGCTGGTCATCTCTGGGGACAAGTTAGACACGTCAACTACTACACCTAATCTCTTTCGCCAAATATCTTGGTGCCAATCCTGATTATATTAGCGCCTTCTTCTAAGGCAACCTGATAAGAATTAGTCATGCCCATGGAAAGATATTTCATCTCGACATTAGGCAACTTCAGTCCTTTAATCTTTTCAAATATCCTTCTTGTCTCTACAAAATAAGGTCTGAAATCTTCAGGGTTGCCAGATCGAGGCCCCATGGTCATAAGCCCCATTACCTTGATATTTTTAAGGCCGGATATTTCTCTTATTAATCGTTCTACATCTTCCGGCAGTACCCCTGATTTCTGGGGCTCTCTGCCACTGTTCACTTCAATCAATATGGGCATTATTTTGCCAATTTGAGCGCACTTTCTATCAATTTCCCTGGCTATTTCTAAAGAATCGACACTTTCTATCATGTCGAAGATTGCTAGCGCCGCTTTTCTGACATTATGCTTTCGCAGGGTTCCAATAAAATGCCATTTTGCTATCCTTCCCACCAGTTCATACACCTCTTTGGTTTCCTTGACATAATTTTCTCCAATGATTTTTATTCCTGCCTGAACAGCTTCTAGAACTTCTTCGGGTGTTCTTGTTTTTGCTGCCGCCACCACCTCGACTCCGTCGGGAAGTTCGGCTAATAGTTTGGCGATGTTTTGCTTAATTAGCTCGCTGGCCATGTCATGATTGTAATCCATTGAGCTTGCCAGCTTCAAGGACAAGGAATTTTGCAGATATGGAAAATGTTCGCGCCTCTAACTCGAGTTGGGATGCCTGAGGCTAGAAATTCTAAAAACTCGCTGTAGAAGGCGATTTCAGGGGTCATGGAAAAGGCAGGGGTACATCTTTATATACCCCGCACTTTTTGAGGGCTGATTTAGTTGGCCTTTTTTGCGCCGGGCTGCCAGGGAGCAAAAACTATTTAGCGACCTGAGAGTGGGGGCAGCAGGGAGAGCGAATGACTGGGTGGAGTGGTGATTCCCTTAGGCAGTTACATCCTTCCAACGTCTGGTTCATGTCTCCTTTGCTTGCGAGTGGAGTGGAACGTATTACTTTGACTTGAAGCTTGAAGATAGGGGGACACTTGACATGAAAATGTTAAAAGTATTAACATAAACTCGTTTCGCAGAGTGTACCTTCTGCGAAAAGACGCAATTCATGAAACATAAGGATTAAGCATGAGCCTGAACTTATTGATCACCGAGTTCTTAGAGTACCTGGAAATCCAGAAAGGCTGCTCCCCTCTTACTATTCGTGACTACAGACATTATTTGAGACGTTTCCACGACTGGCTCACCGAGAATTCCCCTGCCACAAAACCTGACGAGATAAACCTGGAGCTTGTCAGAAGGTACAGGTTATATTTAGCGCACTTGCACGCCCGTGATGGTGTACGGCTACAGCGAGTCACCCAGAGCTACCACATGATTGCGTTGAGGGCTTTTCTGCGCTATCTGGTGGTCCAGCGCGACATACCTACGTTATCCCCTGACAAGATAGAACTTCCCAAACAGGGCTCTCGTTCCGTCAGTTTTTTGAACCCGGGCCAGATAGAAAGACTACTAAATAGCCCCAAAATATCAAATAATGCAGGACTAAGGGACAGGACTATTCTAGAAACCCTATTCAGCACGGGCTTAAGGGTATCAGAATTAGTCAGTTTGAATCGTGACCAGATAGACTTACAGCGTAAGGAATTTGGCGTCAGGGGCAAGGGCAACAAGTTACGCGTAGTTTTTCTATCAGATACCGCCGCGCAATGGATTGAGCATTACCTGAGGTCGCGACAGGACGATTTCAAACCGCTGTTTATTCGCTATAGCGGCAGGGTAGACGCCCGGAACAGCGGTGAAAAAATGCGGCTGACAGCAAGGTCAATCCAAAACATTGTTTCCAAGTATGCAAAAAAGTCCGGCTTGCCAATCGAGGCAACCCCCCACACCTTGAGGCATTCCTTTGCCACAGACCTTCTGATAAGTGGTGCTGACATTCGCTCCGTTCAAGAAATGCTCGGCCATGAGAGCATCAGAACAACTCAGGTTTATACTCACGTTACTAACAGGCATCTAAAAGAGGTTCATAAAGCCTTCCATGGCAGAAGTATGCAAGGGTAACTGTTATGTCAACTACGGATAGGAAGCCTATGGAAACGGGAATGCCGTGGCATATTGTCGAAGAGGCTATCAATCGTGAGAGCAAATGGCTGGAGAGAGTCATTGAGCAAACGGTCATAGGCAAAATGCCAGGTTGTGATGACTGTAGATATACTTTTAGGAAAATGGCTCTCTTGATTATTACAGGCAAAATTATGGCAAAAGAGTTCATTGCCAGAGATGGGCATGACTTATGGGATGATTTAACAAACAAGCACAGCATCAAAGAATCGGCACGCCATGGTGACGTCTGGCATAGAAAAATGATGGATGCAATTACTGAATATTTCGAAAATCAGGGATTTGAGGTAATCCCTGAACCCTTCCTTAATAAAGGACGTGCCGACTTAGGTATCTATAAAGATGGGCACATGGATTTATTTGTCGAGGTAGGTACTACTTCTGCTTATAAGTTATGGTGGAACTTGCAGATGTTGATGAATTCCAAGATTCTACTAGTGCCTGATGAGAAGCGAGCCATAGAGTTTACCTGCCGCAGTGAGCAGCAAGACATAATTAGCAGGGGATTAGAAAAGGACTAATCAAAAATGCTACCACATATTGATGACTTCCTGCTGAACTTAGAGGCTGGCCATTATTCTCCGGGCACAGTTTGCGACTACGAGCGATATCTGGAAGTTTTCGACCACTTTCTGAATGAGAGCAGCGTTCCCTTTGATAAAATGAATAAGCAAACCATCGTCTCCTATAAAGCATATCTTGCCTCGCGGGGTCGAAACACAGCGAAGCCAAGCAATCATGGTGACAAGCAACTTGCCCCCTCCACCGTAAACTACAAATTGATAGCACTCCGGGCTTACCTGCGCTACTTAATCGATATCGACTATCCCTGCCCTTTAGCACCTGAAGCAGTCAAATCGCTGAAGGCTGTCCCAAAGCAGCCTCAAGTACCCGAGCTTAAAGACTTAATCAGATTAATTGAAGCGCCATCCCCCGAGTCAAATATTATGGAACTGCGGGATAAAGCTATTCTAGAGACACTGTTCAACACGGGGTTAAGAGTATCAGAATTAGTCAGTTTGAGTCGTGAGCAGGTCGACTTAGCAAGGAAACGACTTGGCCTCAAAGGTAAGGGAGAAAAGATACGCATAGTATTTCTATCAAATACAGCGGCGCACTGGATTGGGCGCTACCTGCAATCGCGCCGGGACCATTTTGAGCCGCTTTTTATTCGCTACAGTGGTGAGGTAGATACCCGGAAGAGCGGTGAAAAAATGCGATTGACAGTAAGGTCGGTCCAAAGTATTGTCACCAAGTACGCAAAAAGATGCGGCTTGTCAATCACAGCAACCCCTCAGACCTTGAGACATTGCTTTGCCACCTATGTGGCCGAGGAAGGTGCTAACCCTGCCGCTCTGCAAATTTTGCTGGGCCATGAATCTTTAGATACTACCACTCGCTATGTTCATGCCTCCGATAAGTATGCTGAAGAGACTCACCGCAAATATCATCCCTTGGCTAAGCCAGATTAAAATCAAGTCCTGTTAACATTATGTCAATTAACGTCAGA
>JBEKTM010000067.1:0-8312 GCA_049516035.1 Dehalococcoidia bacterium | reverse complement strand
CTTTGCCGGAATCCTGGGGTTTATTATTGCCCTGCCGCTCAGCATGGCCATCGTAGCTATATTCAAGTATTTGCGGGATAGCACGCGTGACGGTGGCATTAGCTAGCTTCATCCGGCCGCTAGGCTGCTGACGAATATTTCCGCGTGACTTCACAGACACTGATTAATGTGATTGCCAGGAGAAGGAAAGCCAGTACTATGTAAGATAGTATCGCTAACGCGCGATGTCGGCGCCAGAACTTTCCCATGAATACATTATACTAGGATTCGGACGAATCCCCGGGACACCATACCAATTAAACCTACTACAAATCAGGTATTACGTCCCCAGAATATCACACGGTAAAACTATTAATTTAAGGAGGATATCTAGCTATGGAAGATAAAGTCAAAATAAGGGAAATGCAAAGGTCAGACATTCCACAGGTCGCTGAGGTACTTGGGAAAGCTTATGCAACGAACCCAATGATTCTTGCCGTATACCGAGGTAAACAAATGGTAGCGCGTAGGATACAGATTACTTTCGAAGGTATGTTCAGATACGGATCGGGCAACTCTTTTATCGCCGAGCTAGACGGCCGGGTGTTAGGCGGGTTCTTTATAGCTAAATGGCCTGCCTGCCAGGCGACGAATCCAAAGGTAATGCTACCCGCTTTGAGGGCACTGGGGGGATTAGGCTCGTTAATGCGGGGAATGAAAATGCAAGGAGGGTGGAAGAAGCATGATCCACAAAGACCACACTGGCACCTTAAAGCCATAGGCGTCGAACCAGATTTTCAGGGCAAGGGTATCGGAGGTCAGATGATGGATGTTTATTGCGGTATTATCGATAAGAACAGGTTAGAGGCGTACCATGAGACAGACAGAGCTGAAAACGTACCTTTCTATGAACGGTTCGGCTTTAAAGTAGTGGGAGAGGAAATGATAATTGGGGTAAAAAATTGGTATATGCTACGTCCTGCCAAATTGGATAAATAAACCTAAAACTTTCTTCAGGATTCCAGGGACACCATACCAATCAGGCCTACTACAAATCAGGTATTATATCCCCAGAATACGTGGTATAACCGGAGCATTAGTCAACAATTCTGACTATTGTGCAATTCCGCTCCGTTTAGAAAAATCATGAGGCAAAATTTCATGTCCGTTAAGAAGCCCGATATGGCTGTAGTGCTCTAGGTGTCAAGTCAATTAATGCACGGAGCATCACTCTTTAGAAAATTCAGCACTTCCCGGTTGAACACGTTTTTCATCTCGAAGGAAAAATAATGAGAACCACCCTCAACTCTGACCAGCTTAGCGTTGGGTATTTTCCCGGCTATCACCTCGGAGGAAATGGGCTTGATGATTCTATCTCCCGTTCCCACGATAACGAGGGTGGGAGCCGTGATTAGTGGTAGTCTCTCTAGCGTATTGTGTTTTCGGCAGGCTTCACTTTGTCCCGCAATCCCTACCGTACCTGAAGTTCGCATGAACTTGGTCTGAACCCTGGCGAGGAGGGCAAAGGTGAATCTGTAAAGTGGCTTATTAAAAGCCAAGCCGACCATAGCGCTGACTTTCTTCTCCGGGGTTAGTTGCAAGAATTTGGCCTGTTCCAGAGTATCTCCGCTTGTTTCATCCTGGCTGGCATAGGTACAGGCCAGTACCAGCTTCATGACTCTCTCGGGATAGTTTATAGCCAGCTCCTGGGCAATCATGCCACCCATGGAAACGCCCATAATATGAGCTTTCTCAATCCTTAAAAGGTCCATAAGTCTTACTGTATCGTCGGCCATCATTTTGGTGGAATAAGGGCCCGGCGGCTTGTCTGACTTGCCGACTCCCCGATTATCAAAGGTAATTACCCGGTAATACTTCTTGAAGAAAGGTATCTGGGGCATCCAGCCACTCCGGTTGGCAGTAAATCCCATTATCATCACCAGAGGTTCACCCTGTCCTTCCACCTGATAGTTAATGTTAATACCATTAAGGTTGGCTAACGGCATGATACAAGCCCCTCCTCCTTTATTTTGCTGCAAGTATATAACAATTGATCTATCGAATGAAGCTCCAAGTAAAAAAACTTAGGTTGTTACCTCAGGCCCCCGAGGTATTGCACGAAATAGCGTTTTGTTCAGTCGTTCAGTCCAGAAATGCCCATTTTGTACTGATAACATTTACCACAATTCTGGAGCTATCACGAGGAGGCTTAATTGACTAAGGGACACTGCGAGCATCTTCCCTCTCGACAATAGTTTCTGAAGACATGAATGAGCCCTTGTTGATGACAGGCAGTGAAATCAGAAAGGTCTTCAAGGCCAAGTTGCTTCGCCATGTGACGTGTTATCTCGTTCTCTGCTAGTTTGGGATAACTATCATAAAGTTCCATCGCCTTTTCTGTTAATCCCGGCTCATTGAACATTTTCCCCCAGGAAAAAGCAAAGGGCAATATCGCGTTTACGGCAATTTCGCCTGCTTTGCTAGTTCCTAAAAGAGCCGATATCTTTGTTTTACTTCTGACATCAAAATCGAAATGGTCCCGCCAGTAGGCATCGCCAGCCACGGTTAAACCGTTCTCCAGCACGCGGTGACCGTTGGGCATGGGTGCTTCCTTCACTAGCTGCAATATCTCTGCTAACAGTTTTCCTTTGCCATAACGCTCAAGAAGGTAGCTCTGGGCGATAATGCGCCGCACCGGAGAATTGTTGGGGTATATGTGTGAGAGGTTCCAGGCGCTTTCCCTCATGGTTTCGACTTTTTTACCAGCCGACTGCCATATTCGCTCCAATTCCCGGACTTCTTTTTCCCTGGCAAGATTTCCCTGCCGTCTTTGAGAAGGCAATAACCCGGCTGTTCCTAACAGCAAAGCTTGCTTCAGCGTCAGGCCTTCTCTGGATTCGATGGAATTGAGGGGCATTCTGTCAGCAAGGTCTTCAAAGGGCTTTGCGTTTTTAGCATAACCCAGAGCCCTCATCATGCCTCGGAAAAGCACCTGCCCTGCCGTATCCTTCTGAGCCCTTCGTTTCCTGTCGTTTTGAGTCCTTCCTCCCCTGTCATTCTGAGCCGAAGGCGAAGAATCTAGCGCCCAGGGCAGGCTCCGCGAAGGAATCTCGTCTTGCTCAGGGTAAACTCCGCGAAGAATCTCGGCTTGAAAATGCCTCGCCTTCTGCTTAAACCTTTCCTCACCGGCAGTGTCCAACAGCTTTCCTAGAGTTTGCCTATCCATGTGGTCCAGTATCCGAGAGCAAGGAAGTTGATAAGGCAGCAAATAGGGTTGGTGCCGTAATGCCTTCGCCAAACAGAGCACAGGAACTGGCCTACCGCTCTGTAGTAGGGTAGCTGAATTACAATCATGCCACATCACGACATGCAGGATGACATTATTATATGCAGCATCAGCATGATGCTCATGGCTATACCAATCGCTGGATTTAACGTGAACCTCTACATCCCCTTTCGTCAAGCGAAATTTATTTACAATAACTGCATCCCGAAAATCGGGGCCGTTATCACCATTAGTCCTTCCCGGGTAGATTACACTAACTAGCTCGTCTTCCGTGGAGGGCAGCTCTTTTCCCACCACTTGTTGCCATATTAGAGCTGCTTGCTTTTCCGAGAATTTTATCCGATTACGTGTAATCATGGCGAAAAAAATTACTTATCGCGTTGATTCATCGTGCTTCTTTCCAGCTTTGTAGGTAAAACCACTCCGCTCGGCAACTATGCTGAGCAAGGTAGCCGATGCTCCGCGAGGGCGATACATTCCATTTTCCCATTCGCTGATCGTTTGCTGCCGCGTGCCTAGTTCCTCAGCTAGTCTGGCTTGAGTTAAGTTCAAATGTTGCCTCAACGCCCGGACCTCTTCTTTACTCCATTGTTTTTTTCCCTTTTTTCTTTGCTCCATCGCTTAAAATTATACACGGTTTAGTGTAATAATTCAAGAAAAATTTGCCGAATTTTAGTAAAAACCTTTTGCTTTTTTAGGTTTTCCTGATATAATAGAAATTTAGCAATCTCAAGGGCAGAGTGCTAAAGTAAATCTAGGAAAGGAGGGAATATGGCTAAAATTGAACCTTTGGGAGACAGGGTAGCGATAAAACCCACACCCCAAGAAGAAGTAAGCAAAGGAGGGATAGTCTTACCGGATACAGCAAAAGAGAAGCCCCAGGAGGGGAAAATTATTGCTGTCGGTCCAGGCAGGTTGACTGAAGAGGGCAAGCGTATTGCCATGGATGTGAAGAAGGGGGACAAGGTTATTTACTCCAAATATGCTGGAGCTGAGTTGAAGCTGGATGGCGAAGAGCTGATTATCATGCGTGAGGGCGACATCCTGGCCAAGAAGATTTAAGAAAAGGAGGTAAGCGAATGGCAAAACAAATTATTTTCGGCGAGGAAGCAAGGAAAGCCTTGAAGAATGGCGTAGACATTCTAACTAATGCTATCAGGGTGACTCTGGGACCACGCGGGCGGCCTGTGGCATTGGATAAGAAATGGGGCGCTCCTTCGGTTCTCAACGACGGCGTTTCTATAGCTAAAGAAATAGATTTGCCTGACCCGTTTGAGAATATGGGGGTGCAGCTAGTAAAGCAAGCAGCCACTAAGACCAATGACCAATGCGGCGATGGCACCAGTACATCCACTATTATAGCTCAGGCTATTATTAGTGAGGGCTTCAAGAACATCGCTGCTGGAGCTGATTCCATGGCTCTAAAGCGTGGGGTTGAGAAAGGGGTGGAAGCCATAGTTGGGGAGCTCAAGAAAATGTCCATACCGGTAGCTGGTAGAGAACAGGTAGCTCAGGTAGCCGCTATATCGGCTATTGACCAGGAAATTGGCAACTTGATTGCTGACGTTATGGAAAAAGTGGGCAAGGATGGCGTTATCACCGTCGAAGAAGGGAAAGGGCTGCAATTCGAGACTGAATTTGTTGAGGGTATGAAGTTCGATCGCGGCTACATCAGCCCTTATTTCATCACCAACGCCGAACAGATGAGGGCAGAACTGGAAGACCCCTATATCCTAATCACTGATAAGAAAATTTCCGCCATAAACGATATATTGCCGGCTCTGGAGAAGATTGTTCAAGTGTCCAAGAATCTGGTCATCATCGCTGAAGATGTCGAGGGTGAGTCCCTGGCTACACTGGTGGTTAATAAATTAAGAGGCACTCTATCTCCGTTGGCGATAAAGGCACCGGGCTTTGGTGACAGGAGAAAGGCCATGCTTCAGGATGTAGCTGTTCTTACTGGAGGCACTGTTATATCTGAAGAAATTGGCAGAAAATTAGATTCGGTGACTGTGGCAGATTTGGGGCAAGCCAGAAAAGTGATTGCCGATAAAGATAACACCACCATTGTTGAGGGTAAGGGTAAAACAAAAGAGATTGAGGCTCGAATCAAACAAATCAGGTCCGAGATTGATATAAGCACGTCAGATTATGATAAGGAGAAATTACAGGAAAGACTGGCTAAATTAGCGGGCGGCGTGGCAGTGATTAAGGTAGGTGGGGCTACGGAAACAGAGCTTAAAGAGAAAAAACACCGCGTAGAGGATGCCCTGTCAGCTACTCGAGCTGCTGTGGAAGAAGGTATTCTGCCCGGTGGTGGTGTTGCCCTGCTCAATGCCTTGCACGCCTTGAAGAAGATCAAGGTGGAGGGAGATGAGGCTACCGGGGTGAACCTCTTGAAACGAGCTCTGGAAGAGCCTCTGAGGTGTATCGCTACAAATAGCGGTCGAGAGGGCTCAGTGGTGATAAATGCCGTGAAGGAAAGCAAACCCGGCATAGGCTACGATGCCCTCAAAGATGAACTGGGTGTAAATATGATAGAGAGAGGCATTGTTGACCCGCTCAAGGTCACCAGAAGTGCTCTGCAGAATGCTGCCAGCATTGCCTGCATGATTCTGACCACGGAGTCTTTGGTGACTGACATTCCTGAGAAGGAAAAGATGCCGGCGATGCCTGGAGGAGGAGGAGGATATCCAGAGTACTAAACAGTCACTGATTGCTCTAGCAACAATGGAAAGGACCCCGACTCGTCGGGGTCCTTCTTTTTTGGCATTAGGTCTTAAGCAATTGTCTTAAAGATTTTTCTTCCTTAGCTGGTCCTGTTACAGCTAGATTAAATCCACTATCGGTTAGAATCTCCTCGGCCACCTCTCTTAGCTCAGCTAGGGTGATGGCGTCCACAGTAGAAATAACATCGTCTATGTCCAGGATTTGCTGCGTTAATATTTCCTGGCCGCCGTACCATAGCGCGACATTTTGGCTATCCTCAAACCGCAAATATAATCTTCCTTTTGACAATTCCTTGGCTCTGGTAAGCTCGCTTGCCGTAATTACCTGCTTAATCTTGGACAGCTCTTCAAGGATAGCAACAATGGCAGTCTCCACCTTCTGGGGGTCAACGCCGGCATAAATACCAAATGAGCCTGAATCGAGGAAATGCTCGGTATAACTGTGAATATCATAGGCTAGCCCCCTATTCTCTCGTATCTCTGTAAATAGGCGGCTGCTCATCCCACCGCCCAGCACCGTGTTAAGCAAGTCAATGATGAAACGTTGGGGGTGAGAGTGAGAATAGCCGTGAACGGCGAGGCAAAGATGCGCTTGCTCGATATCTTTGGGCTCGATACGCAGCCTGGCTTCCCTTTGCTTGTCATTAGTCATGTAGCCAGTCGTTAGTTTCCCGGTAGCCCATTTGTCGAATATGGGCTTGATTTGAGCCAGCACCTCTTCATGCTGGATGTTGCCAGCAATACTGAGCACGGTGTTATTGGGCATATATCTGCGAGCGACGTAGTTTAATAATCGCTCCCTTGTTATCGAAGATACAGTTTCCTTATATCCTGTGACCTCACGCCCCAGAGGCTGCTCCGGCCATAACAGCTCGTCTATGAGCATGCCTACCCTCTGCTGCGGAATGTCCAGGTTCATATGGATTTCCTCCATGATGACCTGGCGCTCCTGTTCAATATCTTTGTTGTCAAAACGGGAATTGAGCAAGAGGTCAGATAACACGTCCAGGGCGATGGAGAAATGAGGGCTGGCGACTTTACACCAGAAGACAGTCATCTCCTTGTCTGTGCCACCGTTAATTATGCCACCGACGCCCTCAATATCTTCACTTATCTCTTTAGCTGTAGGCCGCCGCTCTGTGCCTTTAAAAAGCAAATGCTCGGTGAAGTGGGAGATGCCCGCCTCCTCTTTACTTTCGTAGCAGGAGCCAGCACCTACGAGCATAGCCAGGCATACTGAGCGGCTGTGGGGCATAGTGCTGGTGATAACCCTCAAGCTATTATCGAGCACAGCCTTGTTGTACATTGTTGCATCCCCAGCCATGTAGGGCTACTCTTTCTTAACAAACCCTTGGGCGGCTTCACCCATTGCGGCACCACTGCCTGAGCTAAGACATACGTCCGTCTCCATGCGAAGCCCGACGTCGAGCGGGGTTGATGTGGTAAGATTGACCGCTCTTTTGGCACCCTGAATAAGATGGGGATTGATTTTGGCTATTTCTTCAGCCAGCTTCTTGGCTTCAATCATTAGCTGGTCTTTGGGATATACGTGGTCTACCAGCCTAACCCGGAGCGCTTCGGCAGCGTCAATTCTCCGTCCGGTAATAATCAGTTCCTTGGCTATGCCCGGTCCCACTATTCGGGGTAACCGCTGTGTACTCCCTAGGTCTGGGATAACTCCCAACTGAATCTCAGGAAGCCCGAACACAGCAGTATCACAAGCTAGACGCATATCGCAGCAAAGAATAAGTTCAAAGGCTGCCCCTAAACAGTAGCCGTTTATAGCAGCGATAACCGGTACAGCTAGTTCTTCGTACATGGTGAATATCATTTTCAAACCGTATAGTGAATCATAGCCCTGCCGGTAACTGGGAAAAATGTCCATGGGACCGCTCCCGGAAGCTACCATCTTCAAGTCCAGCCCGGCGCTAAATGCCTTATCACCAGCGCCAGTCAGGATAGCAACCCTGACCGCAGGTTTTTCCTTGATAGCCTGCGCTATTTGTTGAAGCCCCAATAAGACCTCATGATTAAAGGCATTCAATGCCTTCGGTCGGTTCAGCAGCACTGTGGCAATACTATCTTCGATATCCAGTTGGACAGCGTCTTGATTTGCCATTTGTCTCCCCGTTCATAGATTACTTTCAGGCTGATTTTACATCTCATCTCCGACCAAGGTCAATTGCCTTTCCTTGTATCCCAACTTGCGCACTCTCGAATATCTAGGGTGATTCTCGTCAACAAGCAGTGGTATAATCAGTATGGATAAGAATTCAACGCATTTTCAAAGGAAACATGGCAGTTTTACAGATTCGCAC
>JBEKTM010000066.1:0-14682 GCA_049516035.1 Dehalococcoidia bacterium | reverse complement strand
CTACCGCCACAATATTGAATAAGGTCGTTGACTGCCATAGCTAACCCCGCGCCATTGACCATGCAGCCGATATCGCCATCCATCTTGACATAATTATTAATTCCCCAGTCACGAGCTTGAATTTCCAGAGGCTCCTCCTGCTCCTTATCTTGAAGTTCCTGAATATCTTTGTGCCGGTATAGGGCATTGTCGTCAAAATTAAGTTTAGCGTCGAGAGCCAGCAGCTTTCCATCAGCGGCAACAACCAAAGGATTTATCTCAGCCAAGGAGCAATCATTGTCTATAAAGAGCTTATAAAGGTTTGCCATCAACCGTGTGGCCTCACCTATCTGTCCTCCGTCCAAATTCATCCCATAAGCCAGCTTGCGACCCTGGAACGGTTGAAAGCCAATAGCAGGGTCAATATAACTCTTGAATATTTTCTCCGGAGTGGATTGAGCCACCTCTTCGATTTCCATGCCTCCGGCTTCACTGGCCATCATCATCGGCAAGTGGCTGATCCCATCAACAAGGATGCTGAGATAAAGCTCTCGTGCCACATCACTAGCTTCTTCCACCAGGACCTTACTCACCGGCACTCCTTCCGGCCCAGTTTGATGGGTCACCAGTCTGGTTCCAATCAATTGGCTCGCCGCCTTCTTTGCCTCTGCCGGGCTATTAACCTTCTTTATGCCACCAGCCTTGCCCCTCCCTCCGGCATAGACCTGAGCTTTGATTACCACCTTGCTGCCAATTTCAGTAGCTATCTCTCGTGCTTCGGCCGGGGTGGCAGCAACCTTGCCTCTGGGCACAGGAATACCATATTGAACCAGAAGTCCCTTGGCCTGGTATTCATGAATTTTCAATTTACCTCCTTGCTTTCTCGAAGCTGTTTAATTTTGCTTTCCCTTTCAACTCTGGTTATTTTGGAAGTCTATCGCATCACAGGCAAGATATCTCCTAATTGGCGGAGGGGGTTAAATAAGACAAATGGGACACGGAAAAGGGGGCGTCGATTGTCTTGTTAACAGCCATTTAAAAACTCAGGGTAAGTAATTTACTCCGATAAGCTGCAATATGAAGCCTATTAAGATCAATGTTAATGCAATATAAGCATTGCGTGTAATTTTCTCATTTTCTTTTTTGCGTTTCTTTTCTGCTTCCTCTCCTTCTTCTAGAAGAATACTGCCACCATACTCTTTTAGCTTACTCGGCAAACCATAAAAGAATAACATCACAACACCGGCTATATTACAACCTAGACCAAGGGATGATATTACGTTTATATGGATCATGCTAGTTTAAAGTATCACTTTCTTATTTTAAAAACAAGCTCATTAAAATAAAAACAGCCCAGCGATGAGCTTTTTACTTGTTTTTTCGCAGTTGTCTACAGAAGGGGGTAAAATTGCCATCTGTGGCAAATTATGGCGGAGGGGGTGGGATTCGAACCCACGTTCGCCAAAAAAGGCGAAAACGGTTTTCAAGACCGTCACCATAAACCACTCGGTCACCCCTCCTAAAGTTAAATTTCAATTCCTACTCGAGATTATGTCTGCCCTTGACGTCAAATTGGCGTTATCTTTTTACACCGTTCACCGCGGGAGGTAAAACCTCAGCGAGTAACGCCATAGCATCTGATTGCACTCACCCAATTATATGGCTGCAAACGTCTATTGTAAAGGAAATGCTAAAGCCACAGGATAGCATCAATGATGTGGCCAAGACATTAACTGCTTAGCCAGCGGATTATCCAGAGACGGTGCCAACAATATGACGAGCAGGTTAAAAGACGTTCTCTATGGATATGCGCTGGGTTTGAAAAAAAGACACAAACAGCCAAAGTTCAGAATCACAATGCTCCGCCCGGCATCTGACCTCGGCCTATGCGTTTAGCCCCTAATACGGGTAAGTATTTCGGGCAGCAAAATATTAGGTAGCACCTATGATTCTTTTACAGCCGTTACGAGGACAGCCCCAAAGGGGTCCTTTGTGGTGGCTTGGTCTACTGGCGTGCCACTGCCCACAGCGCCTTTCCAGATTTTGACCGTAAGGGTCTCATTCCCGGGACTCAGTTTCTGGAACATTCCCCCAACCTCTATGGCATTAGTAACTGTGTACTCCTTGGAAACATTCTCTGAGACGACGTCGTAGGAAGTTGAATTGAAAGCCACATAGTTAACTGGATCATACTCTGCAGTCACCACCACATACCTACCCGTAAAATTAAACCCTTCCGTATCAGTAACCTCGATCGTATAATTTGCGCTTATCCCTGCGAGCGCACTCTCAATCGTGCTTTGGAGCATGCTCTGAACATTGCAACCAATCGGCACTAGAACTAGAGCGAGAATTGAGACCATTAATAGAAGCTTCTTCATAACGTCCTCCTTGAGCAAAAACCGCTCCCTTGTGATTATTACCCTTGTGATATTATAAGCCTTTATAATTGGCGCTGTCAATACCCTGTCCACGTTCCAACCAAGATCAAAATCCCGCCATTTTGGATGAGAGTCTGGCAATAAATTCTGTTTCAAAATGACCTCTTCAGGCAATCTTGTCAACCTTTTGCGGGCGTCTCTACCAGATTTTGATCCACTGGGGGATATAATAGTGCTGCTGGAACAGTGAAGGCTTGTATGGTAAACTTCATCAGGGAGAAAAAGAAAGATGATAAAGATTATTGAAGGTTATGAGCTGAAGAATGGTGCAGATATACAACCTCTATTTCTAAAGCTCAGGTCATGTGCCCTGACATTTCCAGGTTTCATTAGCGCTGAGCATATCAGAAGCGTGAAAGGCAGCCCTATTGCTGCTCTGTTATACAATTGGGCGAGACTTGAGGATTGGGATGCATGGGAGAGTTCAAAGCTTAGACAACAGATACTACAAGAGGCGGAGGCACTCTCGGTATCAAAGCCGAGGATAACAATATATGAAGTAATACCCACATCGGCTTGGACATATACTAAATACTAGACTCAAATCATAGTTTAGGCAACTGGAAATCTATAATAGCTAGGATTATATTCCGGCACAGGCGCGGGTCAGAGCAAGGTTAAGGAGCATTAAGCATCCTTTACTTTGACACTTGGGAAAGCGACTGCGAAGGGAACCTCTTTTTTGTATAGTGAGTGGTATTGAGATACGGCTTCATCTACCACTAGAGGGACGATTTTCCCCGTTTCAACCGGCAACAGCGTTTGATATTGGGCAAAGAAATTACCATTTGGCGTTCTGAATAAGAATGTATTACAGCTACCCTGCTCCCAACTATGGCCGTTCCAGTATGCGTCATGGGCGATTAGCGTGGCTTTGTCCGTGCGGTATCGCTTACCTCCGACAACCCAGTTCATATTTAGTGGTTGCATCGGTTCACCTCCAGTTACACTTTCGGCTCAGCTTATGTCGATACTGCTGGAGCCTTATCATCATCCACTTACATTATACATCAAATACACCAAGGATGCGTCTTGTTGCTGTGCCACAACTCATCTTTGCCTATTAGCTTTGAATTACAACTCACAAATTGGCCTTATTTAGCATTAAAAATTGTTTGAGACGATTGTTGCCAGCAGACAATTTTGCCCTGACCAACCCAAGAATTTGACCTCTGTTCCAGTTAACTATAAAATAGATTTGGGTGAGTAAACCGGGTGACCGCCCCGATACAATCGGGGAGGAAAGTCCGAGCTCCACCGAGCAGGGTGCTGGATAACATCCAGGAGGGGAGACCCTACGGAAAGTGCCACAGAAACACAACGCCAGCGGCTGGCTTAGCCAGTGCGGGTAAGGGTGAAATGGTGAGGTAAGAGCTCACCAGCAACCAGGAGACTGGTTGGCTGGACAAACCCCACCTGGAGCAAGACCGAATAAGAGGGCTCAACTACTCTAAAGTCTCAAGACTCTGGGGTAAGTTTAAGGTGCTCGGCCGAGGCTCTCGGGTTGGTCGCTTGACCCTGATGGTAACATCAGGGCTAGATGGATGGTCACCACTCCATATGGAGTACAGAACTCGGCTTACAGGTTTACTCGCCCAAAATTTTTTCAGGTTTTATATGCGGCAAAGGACAGGGCTGAGCTCCAAGCCTTGACCAAGGGGTTAGCTAAGGGAAAAACAAGGGTGAGGATAACATCCCAGCGGCCATAAACAAGTTTGTTAAACCAGCGTCCCGGGCATAAAATAATAATATATGGATGACATATCCCCCAAGGTTCGGGATTTTATTCTCTTTTGTGCCCAGAGGCGAAGCCCAGAGTGGCCGGCTATTTATGATGAAATGACCAGAGTAGCCGGAAGAAAATTGTTCCAAGGATTAGGCTGCAAAGAGCTTAAGCAACTAGGGTTATCCTTCTCCCTATCTAGCGTGGACAAAACCATCCAACTGGTGAAACAAGTTACATCCCAAAACCATTAGTAAGAAGCATTTTGTAGTCGTTCACTTCAAGGAGGCTTGCCATGCGGATAGCTGTGCTTGCTGATACCCATATAAACAGGCTTGAACACCTCCCTAAAAAGATAATTGATGCTCTCTCTACGGTAGATTGGATAATCCACGCTGGAGATTTCACCGATGTCCAACTGCTCAAGGAGTTGAAACGCTTAAGGGAGGTAAAAGCAGTCCATGGTAATATGGATTCAAAGGAGCTAAAGACCGTACTCCCGGTTAAGGAAATAGTTGAAATAGAAAATAAACGGATCGGTATAACTCATGGCTCAGGCGGTCCTTGGGGAATAGAAGAGAGAGTAAGGAAAATGTTTGAGTCAGACCGGATTGATATTATCGTCTATGGCCATTCTCACCGATCTCAAAACAAGGTCATCAATGATATTCTATTTTTCAATCCCGGCAAGGCTACAGATTCTTTTGGCATTCTCACGATCGATGGAGAAGCCCAAGGAGAAATAATCAACTCTCGATGATGATTGTTTACCGTTTTATCACGATGGAGCCATAGCCAACCACTCGAGAGAAATCGCCACTCGTATCTCCGCTGGTGGCATATTTCAATAAACTTGCCTTTTGGGCTTTCATTTCTTTGGCGGCGACAATAGCTGAAGCCACAGGACCATATCCACACATAGTACAATCAAGTCTCTCACATCGCTTGTATAACTCTTCCTCATCAAGATCAACTATGGCCTCTATCACAGAGCTGTCAATTTCCATAGCTACAGAGTGAGGTTCATAATGCGTGAAATCACTGCTGGCGATAATTATTAAGTTATCGCCAGCCTGGGCAATAGCCTTGCCCACCGTCCGAGCTGTTTCTATGTCTTGAGCCATCATAGTTATAGGCACGATTTTCACTTTCTTATAGAGGTGTTGCAGCCAGGGTAATTGCACTTCAATACTGTGCTCATGTATATGAGCTGTCTCATCTGCTTTAATCATCTTCCCCAAAAGCCTTTGGGCAAGTTTTTTGTTTATTTCTACCTCACCCAAGGGTGTGCTCCAGCTAGATCCTGTCCATAGAGAAACAGGATACCCATAACCGGTGTGGTTAGGACCAAGTATCACTGCGGTATCGAATATCCCATCTTCAGCAAGCTCCTTATAGGCATGAGCTGCTACCGGCCCCGAATAATAATAGCCAGCGTGGGGAACAACGATAGCCACAATCTCTCTCCGCCCTTTGCTATTAACCCGCGGTATAGCTCCCGGTCCAAGCTCATGTTTGTAGCACCACTCAATTTGTTCCTCTAATTCCCTGGCAGTGCCAGCATAAAACATTCCAGCAACAGCAGGTTTTCTTATCTTCATGATACACCCCCCAAACTAAGACTACCCTTTAGGCTCTTTTTTCGTCCTTTTCTTAGCCTTTTTCGCTACCTCCTCAGCTTCTATCTTGGTCTCTTCTTTGCCCTCCTCTGCGGCCTTCTCTACCCCCAGCCTGGCTTGGTCACGGAGCCAGCGGTGTATCTCGTCCAGAGCTGGTGGGAAGATACTAAACACCTCCACATCACTAGGAAATTGCACCGAGTGTTCCTCTCTAATGAACAGAAGCCCAGACTCATCGTCTTTAAGCGTCTCGCTTATCCTTTTAGCCATAAGTTCATTCCTTTTCCTTACCGCCTCAACATAGAATTCAGAGACTTTACTCGCCACCTTATCGCTTATGAAGCCCAGCATCAGACATCTCTGCCAGTCCATGACCTCCTCAAATAATTCTCCCTCTTCAATTGCCTCAAGGATAGCACCATTATCACACTGAGTCTTAGCAATTTGATAACTGTCTGGATTCAACCTCTCCATAGCCTTCATGCCATCCTCACCACATTGAAAGACGGATTCGTGGTAGACCCGGTTTACCCTCCCAATTTTCGATGCTAAATTGGCTAGCTGTTCTGTTACCTGTTGCCAATAACGACTACATTTTTCTTTGTACTCATCAGGGGCTTCATCACCAGAATACACAATTGGTATGAGATAAAGCTTCTTTCCTTGTTTGAAGCGCTCAGCTTCAAGCCTCTCTATTTTGCCTAATTGCTCTGGCATGGCTATTTATCTCTTAAACAAGAGGTTCCCAAAGCCTCAAGACACTTTATATTGAGATAAGCTTAAGTGGAAAAGAGCAAAGCAAACTTTTCATGGGTGCTGTTCACCACGCTCTCTTTCGTTCCCCCAATCTTGCATCATCTTCCTGATTTGCTGGGCAAGGTTGGGGTTCTCCTTGAGACGTTGAGTAAATACTGGACAGCTTTGAAGAATCATCTCCTGACTCATAGCAGCCATGCTTTCCATAATCTGGTCTAGCTCGCTTTTGGCTTGTTCGGGCAGATTTGTCCCCTGCATCGCTACCTTGAACTGTGCGATATCCTCAATGCTAACCTGAACCGGAGTCAGGCAGTTTTTATACCATGGACATTCTTTGCATCTGATAAGCGCCGTGACTTTGTCTAAAATATCACCCATTTTTGGTCCTCCTGGCTAATATAATTTTAGCACTTTCCCTTGATACAGAGGTAATCAAATTTCAATGACAAAGAAGAAATGGCTCAAAATGATAAAAGGTGTATAGGGTCGGGGCTTGTCCCCGACCCTATCCTTGTTTTACTAATTGATTTTTTGTGTTATAATGAACCCGCGCCAGTGACAGCAGGTACCTGGAAGGTTTAAATAATTTGCCTGCCGAGGCCGAAGGTAACCCTGTGTTCACTGGCACAGGGATTTTTTATTATTATGGGCTTCCTCTCCTATGACGAGAGGGATTAAGAGAAGGCGAATATGTTAAAAGAACAGAAGGTGCAAATAGTAAGCAATTTAGCCGATGATTTGTCGCGAAGCACCATTATCATCGCCACTAATTATCAAGGCTTGCTTGCTAAACAAATGGCTGAGCTGCGTAATGCTTTGGCAAAAGCAGGTATTGGGTATCATGTGGTCAAAAACACGCTTGTCGATCGTGCCGCTGACCAAGCAGGTAAGCCACAGCTGAAGGATATAATCGAGGGGCCTATGGCTCTGGCCTTCGGCTACGAAGATATAGTTGCTACAGTCAAGACTTTTAACCAATATGTCAAATCTTCGGCATTGTCTTTACAAATTAGGGGAGGATTGTTAGGAGACCGAATTCTGCTTCCCGAGGAACTAACAAGCCTGGCTAATCTGCCACCTAGAGAAGTTCTCATCTCCAGGTTGCTTGGGCAATTGCAAGCCCCCGTGGGAACTTTACATAACATTCTGAGCTTTCCATTGCGGGGGCTTTTGACCATATTACAAAACAGGGCTCAAACCACTATCAAATAACAAAGGAGGAAATCATGTCACCAGAAGAAATAGAGAAAGAAGCTAAAGAAGGGGAGGTAAAGAAAGCCTCAAGGGCAAAAAAAGAAGTTAAGGAAGAGGAGGTAAAGGAAGCTCCAATAGCAAAGAAAGAGGCCAAGGTTTTGACCAAGGAGGAAATTGTTGCTGCCATTAAGAATATGACAGTGCTGGATCTGGCTGATTTGGTCAAGATACTGGAGAATGAATTCGGGATTAGTGCTGCTCCCGTAGCAGTAGCAGCAGTAGCGTCGACAGCTGGTCCTAGCGTGCAAGTTGCAGCACCTGCAGCAGAGGAAAAAACAGAATTCACCGTCACTTTAAAGAGCTTTGGTGAGAAGAAAATCGAAGTCATCAAGGCAGTGCGTGAGGTAACCACGCTGGGGTTAAAACAAGCTAAGGATTTGGTAGAAGCTGCCCCACAGGTAGTAAAAGAAAATGTCCCCAAGGAAGAGGCCGACACAATAAAGAAGAAATTAGAGGCTGCTGGAGCGACTGTAGAGATTAAGTAGAGTCATCTAAAAACTCCTGGGCATTATCTTTATTCTCGGGAACAGAAGGGAAAAGAACAAATATTACAACTCAATTCTGTTAACCCAAAGAGATATTAAGGAGATTATAACCCGTGAACACGAGCGTTTCTGGTTACTCGCCTGGCAAATAGGAGGCAGGGTTTCCCTTATCGTCGGCATTGTATTGCTGATTATTGGCGGGATTCTCTGGCATATTGCGCCTTAAGCTTGTCATGGCATTGGTTAGCGGCGAAGGGACTCTCAACAAAGCGGTTCTTTTTTTCGGGTTTGAATATTTCACAAAACTAGACTAATCGGTATTAGTCGGCAACAGCCAGTCAAGAGCTTATTGAAAGTATTCTCGTGAAGGAAAGGATTCCTTCACACCTCAGGGGTTGGTGCTGACGTATTCTACTTCTGGCTTGACGTGTATACCGAACAGGTTTTAGGTTTAAACTATTTCCTTATGCCGGTACTGTAGAGCTTCAGCCATATGGTGCGTTTTGATGATGTCGCTATGCTCTAAGTCAGCGATGGTGCGGGAAAGTTTGAGGATGCGATGGAAGGCACGGCCGGTGAGATGAAGCTGCTTCATGGCGGCGCGAAGCAGGCTCTGCGCTGCTGGCTCCACCGTACAGAATTCCTTCACTTCCTTAGGTGTCATATCAGCATTGCATTTCAGACTCGCCCCTCGAAAACGCTCAACCTGTATCTCATGCGCTGCTTTGACCCTGGCCCTGACCTTATCTGAGCTTTCCCCAGGCTTATCTTCAGTGAGCTTTTCGTAATCAATATGGGGAACATCAACAAAGATATCAATACGGTCCAGCAATGGTCCGCTTATCCTCTTATGATAACGCGAGATTTCTCCTGACGAGCATTTACATTCCTTAAATGGGTCTCCATAATACCCACAGGGGCAGGGGTTCATAGCGGCAACCAGCATAAAGCTGGCCGGGAAGGTAACACTGCCATGAGCGCGGCTGACGGTAATTGTCCTGTCTTCTATGGGTTGACGCAGCGATTCCAGCGTGATGTGCCCAAACTCAGGGAATTCATCCAGAAAAAGCACTCCATGGTGCCCCAGGCTTATCTCGCCGGGTCTTGGCCATTGCCCCCCTCCCACCAAGCCAGCATGGGAAATAGTATAGTGAGGAGAGCGAAAAGGGCGCTCTACCATAATGGAAGTGTCTTGCGGCAGCAATCCACTAACGCTGTAAATCCTGGTTACCTCGATAGCCTCCTCCATGGTCAACAGGGGAAGTATCGAGGGCAAAGCGCGAGCCAACATAGTCTTACCGCTTCCCGGTGGACCACACATGAGGATATTGTGTCTTCCTGCCGCCGCTATCTCCAGAGCTCTCTTGGCATGCTCCTGACCCTTAATATAAGTGAGGTCGAAGGCGTAACTGGGGCGAAATTCCTGCTCCCAATTTAGCTCGCTGTGATACTCCGGGATGCCTACTTCGCCTTGAAGATGAACAACCAGTTGCGCTAACGATTCCGCTGGGAATATATGTATATTGCCTATAAGGGAAGCCTCTTTAGCATCATCACAAGGCACAAATACAGTAGCTAAGCCTTTATCACGGGCTAAAGCTACCATGGGCAATACTCCATGGGTATGGCGTAGCTTGCCATCCAAAGAGAGTTCCCCTAAAAAGATACTGTGGGAGAGGTCGGCGTTTAGCTGTCCTGAGCTCATCAGTATGCCTATGGCTATGGGTAAGTCGTAAGCAGGGCCTTCCTTTTTTAAGTCGGCTGGAGCCAGGTTGACAGTAATACGCCTGTTAGGGAATTTGTAGTAGGAGTTTCTTATGGCTGACCTTACTCTTTCTCTGGCCTCTTGGACTGCCTTGTCTGGTAGTCCAACGATGGTGAAAGAAGGTAAGCCTGATGATAAATCCACCTCTACTTCCACTACGGCTCCCTCCAGACCCACCACAGCAGCACTTTTTACCTTGGCTAGCATCTTGATAAAACTTCCTTTATCTAAGTAAGGCTCAGTCTCCTTCCCTTAGAAAGTCTTCAATTTTCTTAATTAGTTCTCCATTCTCTTCCTCAGATAGCATAAGGTTGCTTTCCAGCCTGTTAATATAATCATCGATTTGAGGAAAGCGAGACCTTACCCGGGCTAGCTGTTCATTCTGTTCTCGAATCTCCCGGTCCAAATCACTAAAATCAATTTTCAGGTCTAATCTTTCATTCAAAAAGCTCAGGACTTTCTTTTGAGCCTGGGCATCTTCCATTGCTGCCAGGTAAAAAGGTATTGGCACCCACAGGCTCACCCCGGGAATATTCCTCCCCTTAGCTATCCATAACAGAAAAGAATTCAAGGTTGGCCTTTCACCAGGTGGAGTTTGATAATCCATATCCCTGGCCAAGTCATATTGGCTCAAGACTTCTTTCATTTCTGCTGAGTTAACTACAGCAAGCAACTGCCGGGGGGCAGTATGAGCACTAAAGCTAACCATAGCCCCAAGGAGATAGAGCTCTTTTACCCGACAATGATGCTCAGCTACATCCAAAACTGAGTTTAGAAATTTATACCATTCCGCCCAGGGGGAGCCACTTTGGAAAACCACCAGCTCATGTTCCTGGCAAGCATAGAACTTGCTTTCGGGAAACCGGGCCAGATTACCTTCTATGGCAACTCCACCCAGGGAAAAGAAATCCTCTGGTTCAATCTCGGCAAATTCCTCCCCTCTCAGCTTCCAATTTAGGTAGTCAGTAACTTTCCGTCCCAAATTTCCCATATCTTCGCTCCAACCCAGCACTAAAGAGGACCGGCGAAGGTCTGGTTCCTTATAGATTGTAATAGGATATCCCTGGCTCAACCTCCCCCACCTCGCTTTTTGAAAAACTTTTCAACATCTTCCATAATTTTTTTCTCTTCTTCCTCGGTAATCGGCCCAGGCTCGGTTGGTTGGGCATAACTCACATGCTTTAATCTATCCAATTGCACTCGTATTTCCGAGGGGATTTGTTGGTAAAATTCTTCAATTCTTCGTTCCACCTCTCGGTTCAATTCATCCAATTTGTCCAAGTTAACCTCTATTTTTAGACTACGGCTAAGGACTTCCAGCACGGACTTCGAAGCTTTGGGATAGGACAGAGGCAATCCCTGAAGATATACCGGTATCTCACCCATCAGGCAAATAGCTTCAAAACCTCTTTTTTTGGCAACTCCCAGCAAGAGCCCATTCAAGCCGGTAATATTGCCGTGTCCCCCCCTTCCTTCGATGTCGGACATGAGTACTGTGTTATCGTATCCCCTTATTTCAGAGACTAAACTTGCGCTATTGGGCACGGCCCAGACTCTGGACTTCGTAGTATGGTGGGTCAAAGCTACAGCCGCTCCTGAAGTATAAACTCTGCGACATTTAAATCTCTCGGCTACATCCAAAACCAGATTAGCCATGTAATAGGCCTTTTTCCCCTCAGCATACATCCTCCCCACTTCAGTAGGCTGTTCTTCTCCAATAAAGAATATTATATCTCTTCCCTCTATCCTCTTAAAATAAAATTTGCTGCTGGGAAATTCCAGGTATTCCAAAACACCTTTCTTGATCAAGACCCGTTTGGGATAAAAGAAATCCCACGGCTCAATTTCTCCAAACTCTTCTGCTTCTAGTATCCCTCTTAAGGTATCGACAGCGATTATCCCGATATTTCCTATTCCTGGCCAACTAGCTACCAAAATCGGAGTCTCAAGCTGCGGTTCTTGATAAAGTCTGATTCCCATCGCACTCCCCAAATCTGATTTCATATTATATACTATCTTCTCGTCTGCCGTGGTGTAAAATAGCTGTCGCCTATTCATGAGGAGATAGTCAATGAGAAATTGGGAGAAGGACCTTTCACCAATCGCTAGAGAAAGATTAGCCAGGATTGGCGAGTTTACCCAAGAAGAAACAGAGAAGATGATAGATTCTGAGAAGGTGAATTCTCTACTCTCGGAATTTTACCAAGGTCAGATTGACCCCGAAAGCTTGTGGAAGAGATTAAAGGAAGAAGGCAAGCCATCCCTTCTGAAGGAAGCCCAGGTGAGACTGATAGATTCACTTAGTTTTGGGAGTACTCCAGCCGAGCTGCAAAGGAAAAGGGACGGAATTTTAGCCATAGAGACCCTCAAGAAAGAACAGAATACTTCTATAATTGAGTTAAATTTAAACCTGATGGAGGACTTACAAAAGAGGTATAGAGCCGAAATAGAGCAAGCCTACAAGGACATAAGAGCTGAAGTGGAAAGAAATCCCCAACTAAGGGTAAAACAAGTCCAGCAAGGACAAAACACAATGGTCATTCAACTCACTGTTGATGAGGCGATAAAACAGCTTCCTCAATGGCAAGATTTCCTCTCCAACCAGGAAAAAAGATACAGTCAAGAGTTTGCCAGAGTAATAGGGAAATTAAAAAGAGAGTTAAAATAGGTCTAAATCCGGCTTAAAAAGCGCTCTCCCTCTCGTTCGATTGCTGACTCAATACGCTCTATCTCCACAATATCAACGCCGATGGATGTCACTTAGTCCCCCTTTTTAGGGCGCTTTGAGCAAGTTGATCAACACAACCGACATGGCATCAGACTATAAGATTGGCAAGTATCTCGCCAGCTCATAGTCGGTAACATGGATACGATAGCGGTCCCATTCGATCTTCTTGTTCTCGATAAAAGCATTGAAAACATGGTCGCCAAGGGCTTTCCGCACCAGCTCGCTCTTCTCAGTGAGCTGAATCGCTTCCAAGAGACTAGCCGGTAGACTACTTATTCCTCGCCTTTTTCTTTCCTCCTCGGACATGTGATAAACGTTCGCTTCCACGGGTTCCGGTGCCTCCAATCCCTCCTCAACTCCTGCTAGTCCAGCGGCCAGCATCACGCTGAAGCAAAGGTAGGGGTTACATGCGGGGTCAGGAGAACGAAGCTCGAATCTGGTCGCATCTTCTTTGCCTGGCTTGTATTCCGGCACTCTAATCAGGTCGGAGCGGTTGCGTGTCGCCCAGGAGAGGTAGACCGGCGCCTCCCAGCCTGGCACCAGCCGTTTATAGGAATTGACCCACTGGCTGGTGACTGCGGTAAACTCGGGGGCATATTTCAGAAGTCCAGCAAGGAAGCTTAAAGCTATTTTGGAGAGGTGATACCTACCATTCTTATCAAAGAAGGCATTGCGGCCGCCCTTGAATAGCGACTGGTGCACATGCATCCCGCTACCATTGATGCCGAAGACCGGCTTGGGCATAAAAGTGGCATAGACTCCATGCCTCAGCGCTATCTCCTTGACCACAATGCGGTAGGTCATCACATTATCAGCCATAGTCAGAGCATCGGTATAGCGCATGTCTATTTCGTGCTGACTAGTAGCAACCTCATGATGGGACTTATCAACACCGATGCCCATGGCCTCTAGCGCGAGCACTGTTTCCCGCTTCAGGTCGTGAGCCGCATCCGGCGGGGTCATGTCAAAGTACCCCCCTTCGTCCAAACGCTCGCAGCCTTTTGAGTCCTTAAAATAGAAGTATTCCAGTTCGGGGCCAACGTAGTAAGTGTAGCCAAGATTGGCAGCTCGTTCCAAATTCTTTCTCAACACAAACCTGGGGTCGCCTTCAAAGGGCTCACCTCCGGGCTTTACGATATCACAAAACATGCGGGCCACTGCCGAGTGCTCCCCGGGCATCCAGGGGAGTAATTGAAAAGTGTCAGGGTCAGGCATGGTAACCATGTCGCTTTCATCAATGCGGGCGAAGCCTTGAATTGAGGAGCCATCAAAACCCATTCCTTCCTCCAAAGTGGTCTCCAGCTCGGCTATGCCGATGGAAAGGCTTTTAAGGAAACCCAAAATATCGGTGAACCACAGCCAGACAAATCTTACATCATGCTCCTTTGCCATCTTTAGAACATATTGCTTTGCTTCTTCTCTGCTTTTTTTGTCCGTCATGTTTTTCCTCCTTATTTTGTATATTATATCAAGCTTTTCCTATTTTCTTTATAACTTACACCTTGCACTCTCCGTCATTGGTTTAAATAGCATTGTCGCCCTCTTCACCGGTCCTAACACGCACCGAGTTCTCGACCGGCAGGACAAAGAGCTTGCCATCACCCATCTCTCCAGTTCTTGCCGCTGTAGTAATGACATTCAGTATTCGGGCAACATCTTCGTCCAGGACGACCACTTCGACCTTAATCTTGGGCAGTAAGTCCACTTTGTATTCGCCTACTCGCCACTGCAACGTGAGCCCGCCCTGCCGCCCTCTGCCACTCACTTCACTCACCGTCATACCGAAATAACCGCTAGCCTCAAGTGCTGTCTTCACGACATCCAACTTCTCCTGGCGGATAATCGCCTCTATCAACTTCATCGCAGCATACCTCCGTAAGCCCTTTCACCATGTTGTGAAATATCCAGCCCCACCGTTTCCTCTGTGGCGCT
>JBEKTM010000065.1:0-17658 GCA_049516035.1 Dehalococcoidia bacterium | reverse complement strand
TTGTTATGATTTTCCCCAAGATACTAAATTATTTGGTTGGTATCTATCTAATCATCATTGGCATAATGGCTATTATAGCGTACCTCAGATTGGCATAATGGCTATTATAGCGTACCTCAGGTAAAGATGACTCTGGTGGTACTGAGTTAGCCACCGATAATTAGCGTTTTGCTTGTGCCTTGCACAGCACAGAGCGTCATTATCAGGGAGGCTTGTATAATAACCAAACAGGCTCATCTTGCTGGGCAGCTAGGTGAGTAGTGTCGATAAGTAAAAGGAGGTCAATATGTTAAGTTTGCTCTTGATTATTGGTATTATCCTATTGATTTTGTGGTTGGTTGGTTGGAGAATTCGCCCTTTCGGGGGCGGTTTAGTCCACGTTTTACTTGTGATTGGAATCATCTTGTTGATTGTCTGGCTGGTGCAGCGAGTATGATAGACATTAGTCTTAACATCTGAATATAACGAGATTATTGTAAATCTTAAGCGGAATCTTTATTAAACCTGGTTATCGTTATTACTAAAACAAGGGGGGGGATAATATGAAGCAGTCAACAAGATTCATTCCAACTAACAGGCTAGAACGATACGATTTAGTCAACGAACAAGGCCAGGACCTGGGGCAGGTAACGACCTTCGTGGCCGATATGCTGACCGGGCGCATTGCTTTCGCTATCGCCGCATTTGGAGGCTTTTTTGGCATCTCCGACAAGTGGTTCGCCGTGCCCTGGGAGATCATGGTGTGGTCTCCCGAGAAGAAGAAGTTCGTTGTTGATATGCCCAAAAATGTCCTAGAAACAGCCCCCGGTATGAACAAGGATACGTGGGCGGCAGAGATTAACTCCGACTGGCTGGCTAAGTGCTACCTTCACTATGGGCTGGCTCCATATTGGGATAGTTCCTTATCTCCAGAGGAACAGAAGAAGGGGTTGGCTTATGCCATCTGGCAACGAGAAGGAGAACCTGAGGGCAGGGCCGATCATCACTACTACCGTGCAGAACGAATTCTAAGCATACAGGGTGTGATAGGGCCGCCGACCAGCGGGGATACAAAAATCTAGTGAATTTCGTTGGAGATTAGTGGCATCTAACGGACAAACCATAGCCACCGGCGGAGAAGGCTATAAATCAAAAGAGAGCGCTAAGGATGGTATTGAATCCGTTAAGAAAAATGCACCCATAGCCGAAATCGAAGAGAAATAAAGTAAAGTCCACAGTGTAAAGACGCTAGGATTAATTTGGTTCCTGTTTGGTAGGATCCCTCTCAGAAAGGAGGCGAGCGGTCTCCGCCTTTTTTCGAGGCTGAATGGGGTACAGGTAAAAGGCCCGGGGGGTACGCCCAGAAGCAATCCTTTCAGCCCAATCATAGGAGCGCTGCCCACGTCATGGTTTCGAGACTGATTTTACTCGCCACTGATTCTTGTCCGGGTTCCAGGTCAGATGATGGAAATCAACATCATCTTCCACAGTAAAAGTTGAGCTATGTCTCATATCTCCATCATTGAGCAAGAACAATAATTCGGGAGACTGCTGATGAAGAGGCAGATGAGTGTGTCCCAGAATAATCCCCTTACATTCCTGGTGTTCCTTCTTTACTTTTTGCTGAAGGTTGATTAAAGCCCTCGAGTGAACTAAATATACCAGCATAATAAATCGTTCAGTAATGGAACTCATTTTGAGATTGCCGGGAGTCACCTTTCTTCGCGGTAGGTGATTGTAGAGCCACATAAGTTGTCGCGGAATATATTGAACCGACGGGTCATATTCGTGCCCGTGACAGTACCAGATGCCCCCCTCCATAAAGGGTTTTATTAATTTGATTGGACTAATAGGATTACCAAGATCAGGATTATCACGATACTTCTCTAGTATATGGTCATGGTTTCCAGGCAAGAGCTTAGTTGGAATCTGCCCGGCGAGGTCGCGAAATTTCTGCGTCATAGGGTGTTGGAGGCAGTTCTCAAATCCGTTTTCATACATATGGAACCAATCTCCCAAGCCCAATATTTCATCGCCAGCCTTAGCCTCTTTTCGGATATAGGTTATCGCCTGGTCCATGACATTATATTGAGCATCTTTATGTCCGATATGCAAATCAGAAAGGATAAATTTCTTCACTGCACCCTCCTTTTCTTAATCATGAAAGGATAATTAGACTGGCAGAAATCCCCACAGGCCAATTCAAATTATACGCCTAATTCACTGAAAAAGGCATCTATATGGCCGAATTGATGATCATCATTTGTACATATGAGATTAGGCAAGCGCAAACTTGAAGAATACCCTGCTCCAACCAAGACCTACCCCCATTCATACACACCATGATGCGTCGTACAATTACTTGATACCGTTTAGTTTTTCTATTAAGTGAAGGTCACCAACGCAAGAACATAGGCATCACTTTTCAACCATATATAGGATTGCCGTTTAGGATTATAGTATAAAAATAGCGGTTTCTTAACTGACATAGCGAGATGATCCCTTTGTAAAAAATGAATTTGAGAACGTTAATACGCAAAATGAAAATGACTATAACCGGAATTGTTTCATGCCTGAGGGGGCGACATATTGCAGTTCATCGGGTAAAATTTCTAATAAGGTGTAATCGGGATTTTCGGGGCTAGACCAGTAATTGTTAAAAAAACCAATCCGTTTTGCGATGCTGGTTTTTGTCTTCTTATCTTTAATGATTTTAGCTTTTCCTAGTATTCGTATACAACAGTCCTCGCTATTCTCATTGAATTGATAGGTAAACTCTACATTTGCATTCTGCTTAATTTGTATAACTTTGTTACTGGAAGTAGAGGTCACCATCCAGAACCTGCGATCCAAATATATCAGTGTCATTGGCCTTACTCTTGGTCGTATTTCATCGATGGTGGCCAATGCAACAAATTGAGTTTCCTTAAATTGATTCAATATTTGCCCTACTTCATCGCTTGGGTAAGTCATTTTTATCCCTCTTCACATTTCTATCAAACTAATAACAAGGTCATTATAGATAGAGATACCAGCTAAATCAAACTACGAATTATTTAATTTCGAATTTTATATGCTGTTGGACAAACATCGGGATGTTTGCCATCCCACGCACATGTTTATTAGGCTATTAGCTCTTCTTTTTCACCTGATACCGGACTAGCGTCTTGATTACCTTAGCATCTGGCTTTGATTGGTATTCTTCCTCGTGTGGGCCAACTATTTCATAGCCATTGGCCGTGATGAATTGTTGCAAGCGCTCAATGGTTTTTGTTTCCTGGTCATAAGGGCCGAGGTGGAGAATTTGAGCTACCGTGCCATATTCCCAGGTCTCAATCTTTACCTCAGTGCCCGGTTCTTTCTGGGGTAGGGAGGTAGTGTTGTCGGGTATGGGGATACCGGCAATTATGAGCCATTCTCCTTTTGGATAGAGATGGGCATTGGGATAGCGAGCACGAGGGCAACTTACCTTAAAGGTCTCCAACCCCTTCTTTTTCAAGTCGAACTTCAAGGTATAAACCGAGCCGAATAGGGCAGGAAATATCTTAGCGAAGACCTTGTCCGGAGAGCCTTTCCCGTGGACAACGGCCATCTTTTGGGACGGCATCTCAAGGATTATCGGGTCGGTCTTAAGTTTACGTGGCGACATACGCACCTCCACAGTTGCAGCTTTTCGGTAAGTATAGCATGGTAAACTAAGGTCAAAGGGGATGTGGTTACGAATTTAGATACAACGTTCAGATAGATGGATGACGCTTTGTATGTTTGTAACGTCAGATAATATGGCAATCTCTATCCCCAGCAGCCCCACGAGATTGCTTCGTCACTTCCGTTCCTCGCAATGACAACGCCAATGAACCAAATTGGAGGGTGCATGAAATCGCTGGTAGTTTATTATTCTTTGACAGGTAAAACGAGGCTGGTAGCTCAGGTAATCGCCGAAGCCCTGAATGCCACGCTAGTGGAGATTCAGGAGTGGAGACCTATACCCTGGCCATTCGTCTATGTGAGCGGTGGGTTTGCAGCTTTAATGAACTGGGGAAGGAAGATAAATCCTATAAACGTCAATGTAAAGCAATACGAAAGGGTATTTATCGGTTCTCCAATCTGGGGTTCCAGACCAGCACCAGCTATCAACTCATTCATATACCAGACGAATTTCGAAGGCCGGAGTATCATTCCATTCTTTACCATGGGCGGCGACAGTTCAGAGAAAGCTCTGGCGAACATAACGGCTAAAATAGAGAAATGCCAGGGCAAGGTGGCAGGCTCTTTTGCCATAACATCGTACAGAGTGTCTGACGAGGAAATCATAGCCAGGGCTAAGGAGGCTGTAAGAAATTATTAAGGAGTTGCATCATCTGTGCTGGCTAAACTGACATTTCTGGGGGCGGCGCGGAATGTTACAGGTTCCTGCTATCTTTTAGAGAGCCAGGGTACCCGCGTGCTGATAGATTGCGGGATGTACCAGGAGCGGAAGTACCAGGAGAGAAACTGGCAGCCATTTCCGTTTGCTCCTCAGTCCATTGATGCCGTCTTTTTGACTCATGCCCATCTTGATCATTGTGGGCTGTTACCTAAATTGGTACGTGAAGGCTACGAGGGCAAGATATACTGCACTCAGGCAACGGCTGAGATAGCCGAGATTATCCTTGTTGATGCCGCACATCTGCAGGAAGAAGACGCTATATTTAAGCGGGAACGCCATAAAAGGGAAGAACGCCGTGGTCCTCATCCTGAAATACCTCTGTACACTGTAAAAGATGCCGAAGCAGTCAAGCCGTATTTTTCCGCCGTAGAATATCTGAGTTGTGTCGGCATTAATAGCAATGTCGAAGGCTGTTATTATGAAGCAGGTCATGTACTGGGGGCGGCAACCATAAGTATAAATATCCGACAGGATGGCCAGAACCACAGGGTAATCTTTTCCGGTGATATCGGCGAGCCTCACCGCCCTATAATAAACGACCCGACTCTTTTCGATGAAGCCGAATATATAGTTATGGAGTCAACTTATGGCGACCGTACTCACGAAGAACATGAGAACACCGATATTCAAAAACAATTACGCGATTGTATCAACAGGACGGTAAGCGCCGGGGGCAACATCATTGTTCCCAGTTTCGCTCTGGAGCGGAGCCAGGAGATGCTGTATCACCTGAACGAATTATTTTTACGTAAAGAAATCCCACCTTTACCCGTCTTTCTGGATAGCCCTATGGCAATACGGATTACCGAAGTATTTAAACATCACGCTGAACTCTTTGACAAAGAGATGATGCAACGTCTGCGCCAGGGTAATTCCTTTTTTAATTTTGAAAACCTCAGAATAGTACAGACTGAGGAAGAGTCCAGGGCCATTAAAGACGTAAAGGAAAGCTGTATCATCGTAGCTGGCAGCGGTATGGTAAACGGTGGCCGTATAAAGCACCACATTGTCAATAACATCACGAGGCCAGAAAGCACGATACTATTTGTCGGCTATCAAGCAGAGGGCACGCCGGGCAGAATATTGCTGGACGGTGCCAGGGAAATCCGTCTATTAGGGCAGATGTATCCGGTGAGAGCACATATTGAAAAAATCGACGGTTTTTCAGCCCACGCCGATCGTGATGGACTACTAGCCTGGCTATCTGACATCCGTGTCCCGCCGCGCTGTGTATTTATCACTCACGGGGAAGAAAAAGCAGCCGCCAGCTTTGCGAAGCTCCTGAACGAGAGGACCGGCTGGACCGTGAAAGTCCCTCAATACAAAGATACTGTGGACCTCGGTTAAAGCGATGAACAAGGGGCGACTGTGAAAAACAAGGGTGACACTCGGTGAATTGTCCCCAAAGTTTCTCAGGTTCTCTACTTCTACTAGATTTTGCTATTAAGGGAACTTATCGTTAAGATATTGCCAGAAAAATTGTCCAATCAAGATATAGATTATCTTGTAAAAGGAGGAAAACATGGCAGAAGAAAAAGAGGAAAAGAAGCGCTGGTACCACAACCGGCGCGGTATGGCTTTGGGAGGCCCTATTTGGTTCATCGGCTGGCTATTTACCATTGGTTATGCCAATCTGATCTGGTGGCAGATTCTGCTGGGCATAGTGGTCTGGCCATACTTTCTGGGCCGGGCAGTGGGACTGGGTGGCTAACCGGTTAAGAGATCGTACTCTTTATATTGGCTGGGATTCGCGATGCCGCGTAGAAGAAAACCTGTATCCTTCCGTACTTCAGAAGTATCACATGTGGTCGGCGCTACCTATAACCAGCTTGTGTACTGGGACAAGACAGGCCTAGTAAGTCCGAGTCTGAGAGCAGCATCCGGAAGAGGTTCGCGCCGTCTCTATTCCGTAGAAGACATTTTCGAATTAAAGATCCTGATGAAGTTGTTGGATAGTTCGCTGCCTCTACAGCGGATACGGTCGAGCTTCCGCTTCATACGAGATCAATCCAAGGCTTTAGCATCCTTCGTAGTGCTCACGGATGGGAAGACAGTCTATTTCTACGAGGACTATGATGTTCTGGTGGACACGTTAAAGGAAGGCCAGACGGTATTACGTATCGCAGTTCAAGACTTGATTGCAGACGTACAAGCCAGGTTGACCAGCGGGCATTGAACACAAGAGGGACCCATCCTGTCTCGATTACAGAATGTGGCAGCGGCTGGATTTGAACCACTGTGCATTTCTTGGGTCACCCATGTTGGCAAAAGAGCGGACTAGTTGATATAATCTTGCTATAACATAGGCAAGGAGGTCACAAATATGTGTCAGACCTGCAAGACCCACAACCCGGGGCGAGCCGCTGCTAAACCTGCAGCGAAGCCGGCAAAAAAGAAGGCACCTGCCAAGAAGAAATAGGAAACTACTTGAAGTGGCGGCAGCGAAACTTTAACCACAGGCGATAGGTGGTCAGCCTCGGAAAGGTTTCATTTATTTGAGAGAATAGCTGCACTGCCGGCAAGTGCGAGTACTATCCCGAGCATTAGCATTATCGGGAAGGCGCTGTTGCCGCTATCTTTGCTGGATAAATATGCCAAGATAGAAGCACCACACTAAGACTAAATGGTGCAACGATTCTAGCTAATTTCATTTGCCCGTCGGAACAATACTATTCCAAGTAATAACACAACTAACTGAATACTCACACTCTGTTGAGGGGAATTCACTAAGGAAACAATAAATGGCAGCGGCTGGAGTTGAACCAGCGACCAAGGGCTTATGAGTCCCCTGCTCTACCACCTGAGCTACGCTGCCAGGGGAAAAATAGTTTAGCATTGGCTAGGGAAGACGGTCAAATGAAGGGGCACTTTTTCGCTCGTAATGACAAGGAGAATCTGGGAAGTTATAATCTACTATGGCGATGTCGCACTTTATAGGAGCGTAGATTGAAAGAACCGTTTGCCAAATTTGTAGGAAGCGACGGGATAGGCCAAAATAAATCGGATTAGGCAAAATTTTAACTCGGTAAGGTACATTATGACGAGCAACTGGGACATATTATTCAAAATAGGTGGACTAGCAGGATTGGCATCTTTTATATGGTTACTTACAAAGGATTTAGTTAGGTTCTATCAAAAACCAAAGCTACAAATTACTTTCAAGAGAAACAGAGATTTAAAAACCTTCTTTTTTGAAGATACGAAATGGACGAGAAAATTTGCTAATTTACGCATTAAAAATAATGGGAGAGATACCGCAAAAAGATGCGTTGCTATTTTAAGGATCTTCAAAAAACCTCATGATGCTACAAATATTGAAGATGAATATGCACTTCATTGGGCTGGGGTTGAGTATACTGCTCAAACCACTGGTGCAGAGCCGGTGGATATTGGCCCTGAACCCCGAAGATTGGATATAGTTTTTACTCATCAAGGTCAGAACATAAATGGTTGTTGGATTGCGATGCCTCTTGCCTTGTCAGGTTCTTTGAGAAAAAATCAAGCATATCTCTTACCCGGTAAATACGAAGTTGATATTGAAGTGAGCTGCGAAAATGGAAAAGGAGATAAAGCAAAGTTTGAAATCACCTCCCCTGACAATTGGGAGGATTTGGATTTTAATAAATTATAATGCCCCACCGAGGAGGGCTTAAATTGAAGGAACCATTCAGGAAATTCGTAGAAAGTAAGCTGGGGTCTGGTGTTTTGCTTATTACCTGCGGCTTGCCGGGCACCTGGAAAACCGAGACGAGCGAGGAGATTTCCAGGATTAAGGGCTACCCTATCCTGCGGTCTGACCTGATCAGGCTAGAGGTGCTGAAAGATGAGAATATATTCGATGAGAAGGTCGCCTCGGATATGAGCAAACGAACAATGGTCTATGATGAGACATTCCGGCGGGCAGATGAGACTCTGAGGAAGAGCGATAGCGTAATAATAGATGCCACCTTTGTCACCCAATCGTTAAGAAGACGGGCTGCCGAGATAGCCGCCAAACATAATAAGACATTCGTCATCCTGCAGACCCATTGCCCGCAGGAGGTAGCCATCGCCCGGATACGGAGACGTAACAAAGAGGATTATGAATCAAATGCCCTCACCGAGCAGGCCTACCTCAACAATAAAAAGAAGTTTGAAGAAGTGGACGTGGATGACCTGAAGCGATTGTACCCCAGGCTTAGAATTATTCACCTGACAGTTGATACCCAATATGACTCGCTCGAAGATTGGTATATTATTGGTATGGAAAAGAGATAGAAGTGAAAATAGATTTGCACATCCATACCAAGACTGGCTCGGACGGCAATCTCCCTATCGAAGAGGTTTTCCAGGAAGCCCAAAATAGAAATATCGATTTAATCTCGATAACTGACCACGATTCTATAGCTTGCCAGGAAGGAGCTATCGCCTTGGCGAGAAAGCATGGAATGTCTTACATCACAGGGGTGGAATTAAACGTGACTTTTCATTATCCGGAGGGCAATAAAGATGTTTCCCTGGATTTTCTGGGATATAAGTATGATATCGGTAATCAAGAGCTAAAGAGCAAGCTTCAATTGATAAAGGAATATAGGAAAAGAAGGGCGCGTCAAATTTTGCGGAACCTGAATGTTGAGTTCGATAAAGAGGGCATGGCAAGATTTACCGAGGCAGACCTCAGGAAAATAGAGAATAGTGTAGACGACGTGTTCGGGCGTCCTCATATAGCGAACTATTTGATACAAAAGGGGATTGTAAAGGATAAGCGAGAGGCCTTCGATAAGTATCTGGTCAAATGCAGTTGATCAGGAACGCCGGGGGCATACTGGTCCATGCCCACCCCGGTGACCCCCACGGAACATCCCTGGCAAGCATAACGCATGATTTGGAGGAACAAACGAAGGTCATAGAAAAATATATGCTACAATACATTGATGGTGTTGAGTGCTGGCATACGGAACATGACAAGAAAACCACAGCACACTATATTGAGTTTGCCAGAAAGCACAATATGATTATGACCGGCGGCAGCGATTGTCATCAAAAACCGCTCCTTATGGGCACATTGAATATACCTGACTGGGTTGCTGAGCAGTTCAGCTAATGCCATTTTCACGGAGATAAAAAGATGAAGAATTATGATGTCAAAGACCTCTCACTGGCCCAGGAGGGCAAACTGCGCATTGATTGGGCTGGCAAGGAAATGCCAGTGGTCAAGCTAATAAGGGAAAGATTTGGCAGGGAAAAGCCCCTGGCGGGAGTGCGTGTTTCTGCTTGCCTCCATATCACCACGGAAACAGCTAATTTAGCTTTCGCTCTAAAAGAAGGTGGTGCTGAAGTAGTCTTGTGCGCCTCCAATCCCTTAAGTACCCAGGACGATGTAGCTGCTGCCCTGGTGGACTTTGGCATTCCCGTCAACGCCATAAAGGGAGAGGATAATAAGACTTACTACCAACATATCATCACCGCCCTGAAACATAAGCCACAGATTACCATGGATGATGGTGCGGACCTGGTTTCCACTCTTCATAAGGATTACGTCAAACTGGCTGCTAACGTCATTGGCGGCACCGAGGAAACGACCACGGGAGTCATCAGGCTGAGGAACATGGCCAAGGCTGGTAAATTGATTTATCCTATTATTGCCGTGAACGATGCGCAAACCAAACATTTATTTGACAACAGATATGGAACGGGGCAGAGCACAATTGATGGCATCACCAGGGCTACCAATATACTCTGGGCAGGGAGGAAAGTTGTTGTTTGTGGTTACGGCTGGTGTGGCAAGGGAATAGCTAAACGAGCTCAAGGGCTGGGGGCACAGGTTATCATCACCGAGGTCCAGCCTATCCCGGCTCTGGAGGCGGCCATGGATGGTTATCAGGTCATGCCTTTGATTAAGGCTTGCGAGATCGGAGAAGTCTTCATCACGGCCACGGGCGACAGGAATGTCATTGATAAGGCACACATTTCCCGGATGAAGAACGGAGCTATTCTGGCTAATAGCGGCCACTTTAATGTAGAAATAAATATTCCGGTTTTGGAAAGCTTAGCCAAATCCAAGAAACGAATACGTACTTTCGTTGAGGAATATACTTTAGGCGATGGGCGGCATATCTATTTGCTAGGCGAAGGCAGGCTGGTCAATTTAGCTGCCGCTGAGGGGCACCCGGCCAGCGTTATGGACATGAGCTTTGCCAACCAGGCGCTATGTCTGGAGTATCTCACCAAGATGAGGGGAAAGCTTAAACCCGCAGTCTATCCTGTGCCTGAGAAGATTGACCAAGAGGTAGGCAGACTAAAGCTCGCCGCCATGAATATCACCATTGATTCCTTGACCAGGGAGCAGAAAAAATACCTGGAAAGCTGGGAAGAAGGAACATAGAAAAGGAGAAAAAATGGCGAATAGCTTTAATCAATTGGATTCTTATTTAGCCACTGCAGAGTCAGTCACCGAGGGGCATCCTGATAAGTTATGTGACCAGATTTCAGACGCTATCCTGGACGCCATGCTGGAACAGGACCCCTTCGCCCGGGTAGCCTGCGAGGTCTCCGTGGCTATGGGCATGGTGCTAGTCCTCGGTGAGATTACCTGCAAAGGCTACGTGGAGATTCCCGACATTGTGCGTCAGGTAATCAAAGAGGCAGGCTATACCAAACCCGAATATGGCTTTGATTATCGGACCTGTGGAGTCATCGTTTCAATTAAAGAACAGTCAAGCGACATCGCTGCCGGAGTTGGCCAATCTTGGGAAGCGAGGATGGGAGAGGCAACTGACAAAGTTTTAGACAAAACTGGCGCTGGTGACCAGGGAATGATGGTTGGTTTTGCCTGCAGAGAGACTCCTGAGTTCATGCCATTGCCTATTGTGCTGGCACACAAGCTATGCCGGAGATTGGCTCAGGTAAGAAAGGACAAGACTGTGCCTTATCTAAGGCCCGACGGGAAATCTCAGGTGACTATAGAATACACTCGTGGCATACCCAAGAGGGTAGTCTGTGTGGTTCTGGGTGCTCACCATAATCCCGGAGTGAAACGCAATGTCATTGAGCGCGACCTTATAGAGCAAGTGATTAAAGAGACTATTCCTGCCAAATTGCTGGATAAGAAGACTGAATACTATATTAACAGCGCTGGTAAGTTCGTCATCGGTGGACCGGTGAGCGATACCGGTTTTACCGGACGCAAAATCATTGCTGATACTTATGGCAGTGCCTGCGGACATGGTGGTGGCTGCTTTTCCGGCAAAGACCCCACCAAGGTGGACCGTTCTGCCACTTATATGGCCAGATATGTCGCCAAAAATATCGTAGCTGCTGGACTTGCTGATTACCTCGAGCTTCAGGTTGCCTACACTATCGGAAAGGCTCACCCCCTATCATTATCTATCGAGACCTCTGGCACGGGAAAGGTCCCTGACGAAACTATATTAAGGCTCATAAACAAGCATTTCGACTTTCGCCCTGAGGCTATCATAAGGACTTTAGACCTGCGTCGCCCTATTTACCGCCAAACTGCTACTTATGGGCACTTCGGCAGAGAAGACCTCGACCTGCCTTGGGAGAGAACGAGTAAAGCCAAAATCCTGAGAAAAGAAGCAAGCTTGTAAAAGGGCGAACCTCAAAATCAGATTAAGAGTCCCTCTAGCACTATGTCTTGCCTTAACAATTCGCTAGATTGTGTCCGTACGATCTACCTGTATCGGTTTGCGCTTTGATTTCCGCTCCGTTCTGCCTCAGTCTTACTATCTTGTATCTGCTATCGCTCTTTTCTCTTTAACAGGAGCCAATTCCTGTCGCCGGTGTGAACTAGAGCGTACTCCCCTTGTAGTCTATCTCCATGAAGCGTGAATGTTAACAAGTCAGGCTCCGTTTGTTGGAGTTCATATTCACCGCTGTCCCAGATTTCGACCTTGCCGGCGCCGTACAAACCTTCGCCGATGTCACCTTCAAAATCTATGTAACTCACTGGATGATCATCTACCTGAACGGCCAATCTTCGAATACCGGACTCCGTAGGAGGGCCTTTTGGCACGGCCCAACTCTTCAGTACTCCTTCCATTTCCAACCGGAAATCATAGTGTAGACGAGTTGCATGGTGTTTCTGGACTACAAATCGGCTCATTTTGAATGCGGCCTGCCTTTTCTCATTTCAATTACTAGTCTATCATCCAGCGCCAAAAGCAGGGTAAGATAGTTACGCGAGGGCGCTTCACTGGCTCCTATTGTCTTTTCTTGCCTAACAAATCATCGTTTTGTTTAGACAAGCTATTGACTAGTCATTATATTGATGTTATTCTCAGAAACAAATCTTAAGCGCAAGGAGGTTCAAATGCAGGCATATTGCATGAAATGCAGAAGAAAGGTTGAGATCAAGAATCCAAGGGCTATCACAATGAAGAACAAACGTCATGCGACTCAAGGTGTATGCCCGAGGTGCGGGACTAAGGTATTTCGCATAGGTAAGTAGATCTAGTAATCTTGGAATAAGGGCCTCACCGAGTAGCCCTCATAATATTAATAACGAAGCTGGCTGCCAGTCCGTTAGATATTTTGGCTTTTTGTTACCCAACGATCCTGAGATAAAGGCTTACGCCTTCAGTATCTCTTTATGTCTCAATGCCCGCTCCAGCCAAGGCCGCATCTTCATATCACGGAACTCTGATATGGCGAAGTCAAGATGCTCCAGAGCCGCGGCTCGCTCCTTAGGGTAATGCTCCAGGAGCAGCTCGGCAAGCTGGAGGCGTGTGAGGGCCAGCTCAGGGCGGAATTTCATCTCCGTGCAGACCTTGATGGCTTCCTCGTAGTGCCTGCGAGCTTCTTCATGTCTGCCCAACAGAGCAGCTGCCGCACCCAGATGGCGAGCCACACAGGTCGGATTTGACAAGCCCGTTGTCTTGTACGCTGCACCCACAAGCAGATTCAAGAGAATTTCGGCTGCTCGCATGTGCTTCGCCAACACCGCCAGCTCCAGCAGGAGTACCCGGGTTCCGAAGTCGTGCCTGGTTTTCTCGGGCTCAGCGGCATAGTGATCTGCAGCCCCGTCGAGTACATTTACAGCCTCTTCCCTCTCTCCCTCGCATACCAGATAGTAGGCCTTGGTATGCGGCTCCACAGAAAGGCCGGCTGCTTGCGCCCATTCGTCCAAACGTCTCAGTTCTTCCCGACCCCAACCCAGATATCCACTTAAGCGAGGGCCAAAGAAGTCAGCTATGACTGCTGCGGTTTGTGCGGCACCCATCTCAGCACCAAGCCCTAGCACATCGGCATGGCATTTTGCCGCTTCCTCAAGCTGCCCGTCCATGATGTGGTAACAGGCACGTAGATATGGCAAATAATACCGGCCCGCTGGCATTCCCGCGAACCGTGCCGACTCCATTTCCTCGCGATGGATTGTCTCGCCCTGTCTTCGTTCACCCAGCTGGAGGAAGAAAGAACCTACACACTCCATTCCATAGGACCCAGAAAAGGGATCAGCTCTATCCCAGGCCAGTCTCATCTCACTTCCTATTTGGCGTGCCTCTTCGACATATTCAACAGTGGGCGGCAAAAACCACAAATAGTCTCCCCCGCAATTATTAAGCGCGCTCGCATCTCCCAACTTACGTGCCAGAAGCGTACTTTCGCGGAATAGCAGCCACGCTCCAGCATTATCGTGGGCTGCTACTTTCGTTCCTCCGAGGGCTTGGTTTGCCCAGGCGCGCTCGATAGTGTTGGGGGAAGCATAACGATCGAATGCTTCGGTCCACCTCGCCGCCTCGTCTGTACCGAAACCGGGGCCCAACCCTGCACCTGATATAGCGAATGTGGCAAGCAAACAAGCCTGGCAGGCATGCCGGGCATCTCCTGCTCCTTCTGCTAGCGCCAGTGCCGCGGGCGCCTCGTTTTCCATGATATGCCGGTACTCATGATTGTAGAAACGTGCCCAGCCAAGTGCCAGCAAAAGATCACACCGTTTCAGCTTCTCTTCAGGGTTGAGGACTTCCTGTACTTTGAGCGCCTGTTCAAGCAATCTCACAGCTTCTCCATAGGAGTAGACATCGGTGGCCCTTCTGGCTGCCATTTCTCCGTAGCTGACTGCTTTCTCTAAGTCAGCTCTATCCGACGAGTAAGAGAAGTGTTCGGCAAGCTCGGCCGCGTGCTGCTCCAGCCTGTTGCTGTATATCTCTTCCAACGCCCGTGCCACCTGCTGGTGCAGCCGTATTCGCCTGGGAGCAATCGTCTCCTCATAAAGCGTCTGGCGGAAGAAGGCATGCGCAAAGCGGTAGTTCACCTTCGCCCCTGCCCCCGTCCGCTCCTCGATTACCGCTGCCTTCCTGGCTTCCTCCAGCGCCCTGAACAGCTCATCATCACTCATGCCGGCCACCTTCTGCAGCACTTCCATCTGGAAGTCCCGGCCGATTACCGCAGCTACGGAAAGCACCTTATTGCACGACTCGCTCAGGCCGGAAAGACGTTTGCCGATAACATCCCTCAAGCCATCGGGAATCCGCATCTCCACCGGCGTATCGCTCTTGGCTCGCCACCGTCCTCCCTCCCTCTCAATAATGCCTTCTTCGGCCAGATACCGTACCACCTCTTGCACAAAGAGAGGGTTGCCTTCCGTCTGGCGATGCACTACTTCGGCCAGCCCCCAGGGAACGTCCTGCCCGGCAATACCGGACAGCATTCTCTTCACTTCATCGGCGTTCAGCCCCCGGAGCAGGACCCGCCCGAAGTGGGGCAGTCGCCTCAATTCAGCCAGGGCGGCGGAAAGAGGATGTGTTCTGTCAACTTCAATATCGCGGTAGGTGCCCACCAGCAGCAACCTTTTGTCGCCCAGGTTGCGGGCCACATGCTCCAGCATCTCTAATGTGCCCCTGTCGGCACTGTGCAGATCTTCCAGTATTATTAGCAACGGCTTCGCTGCCGCAGCACTGCCCAGGAAGTCGCTGACCGCCTGCAAAAGCCGGTATCTCTCCTCTTCGGGGTCCCCCTTAGGTCTCAGCTCTACCCTCAGTCTCTCCCTGATCTCCGACACGATCCGGGCTACATCCGGTGCCCCGGGCCCCAGTTCCCCCCTCAGACGACTGATATCGCAGGTCTGAGCATAAGCTCTTAACGCCTCCACAAAGGCCAGATAGGGCAGTGAAAGCGAGCCCTCCTCATAGCAGTGGCCCACCAGCGCCTGGCCGCCTCGCAGGGCAACATAGGTGGCCAGCTGTTCACAGAGAGCGGTCTTGCCGATGCCAGGCTCACCCACTACCATGGTCAGTGAGCTCTGCCCCGATGTCGCAGCATCAAAGGCCGACTGGAGCTGACGTAACTCCGCTTCCCTGCCCACGAATACCCGCCGGTAGAGGGGGTTCTCCGCCAGCGCCTTCGATTGTTCGGAGGAGAGATCTTCGGCTTTTCCCGCTTCAATAGTCTCCAGCATCTCCAGCACCTCGGTAGCTGAGGCAGGCCGTTTCTGTGGGTCCTTCTCCAGTAGTCTCATTATGAGTGCCGCCAATGCCGGAGGCAGGTCGGGTCGGTGCCAGTTAGGCGACACCGGCGGCGTATTTATATGCTGTCCGATAACCGCTACCACATCATCACCCGTGAAGGGCGGCCTCCCCGTCACCATCTCGTAGAGCATTGCTCCTAGTGAATAAAGGTCAGCCTTAGCCGTGATTTCACCCCCCATGGCCTGCTCCGGCGGCATGTAGTAATACGTGCCCACCATCATGCCCTCGTTCGTGAGACGAGACAAGTCCACTGCCAGTGCCAGGCCAAAATCGCCCACCTTGGCCGTGCCATCGCCACTCAGCCAGACATTGCCGGGCTTGATATCCCTGTGGATGACGCCTTTGGCGTGGGCATACTCCAGGGCCTGGCAGACGGCCTTGGCAATACCGACTGCCTGCTCGATGGGCAGGCGGCGCTCTGGGGCTTTCTCAATAAGATTCCCCACATCCCCGCCGGGCATGAGAGGTAGAACAATATAAGGCTGGCCCTTTTCGTCACCCATATCGTGGATGGTCATGATATTGGGATGGTCGCCGAGCCGGCCCATGACCTGGGCCTCCCGGCTGACGCGCAGGCGAGTGACGTCATCCAGTTTCTCCGTATTTATCAGAGCAAAGGCCACATTCCGGTCCAGCACCTTATCATGGACAAGGTAGACCTTCTTCTTGCCCCCCTCCCCCAGGAACTTCTTGACCTGGTAACGACCATTGGCAAAGGAGGTGGGTATGGAAGCGGGTGCTGTCGGTAACGCCGAAGGTGTTGGGACCAGAGGCTGACCACATTTGTCACAGAAGGCGCTGTCAGGGCTGTTTGGATGCTGACAGTTTTTGCAGACAAGCTCAGATTGAAGAGATTGACCACATTTCTTGCAGTATTGGGCGCCGTCACGGTTGTCAGTCTGACACTTTGGGCACTTCATCAGCACTGCTCTCCCATCAAGCTACAGTCTATGACTGTCCCATAGGGATGTCAAGCCTTGTGGGATTGACCATTGTGACGTATTATTCGCTAGAGGTAACAAAACAGGCAAAGATGCAGTTGTCCAAGCAATTTTGATACTAGCACTTGCTGAATTAGGACTCTCAACCCCAGTGACATTGATAGTTACATCATTATCAGAACTCCAGGCCGTCAAGACGTCCACAGGAGATATACTTTATGCAATTCTTTCTAAGGTATGATAGACTGATGCCCGATTTCAACTAGCAGGACTTTACCATGAACTCAATAGACAAACCCCTGGAAGGGGGACCCACTGACTCTATCCATAAACTGCCCATCAGAGAAGTTTATGGGTTACTAACCACGCGACCTCAAGGGCTCACCCAAACTGAGGCTGAAGAAAGGCTTTGCCGCTTCGGCAGCAACGTTATTCAGAAAATCAAAGGGAAGTCTCTCTTCCTAGAATTTCTGTCCAACTTTACACATCTTATGGCCATCCTATTGTGGGTTGGTGGTGTGGTCGCTCTTATTGCGGGAATGCCTGAACTGGCTATTGCCGTCTGGATGGTTAACGTGATCAACGGTGTATTTAGCTTCTGGCAGGAATACAGAGCAGAGAGAGCGATCAGGGCTCTACGTCAACTGATTCCTAGTTATGCCAATGTGTTGCGGGATGGAGAAAAGCAGCGCATTCTGGCGGAAGAGCTGGTGCCCGGCGATGTAATCTTGCTGGCCGAAGGCGACCGTATCTCAGCCGATGGACGTTTGGTAGATGAGGATGAACTGCGGGTGGATCAGTCTACCTTGACTGGAGAGTCGCATGCGATGCGCAAGACAAGAGA
>JBEKTM010000064.1:0-8487 GCA_049516035.1 Dehalococcoidia bacterium | reverse complement strand
TTCAACGAGCTTCAGCTTATCATCGGTGATGGCACCCTTGGAGAAGGGCTGAACCTGTTTCAGGGTCATGCCCATCGCCATTTGCAGTTGAGGATTGCTCGAGAAGCCAGGGAAATGCTTCTCAAGTAAAGCCTTTGCCTTCGGGTCGGCAAGTAGCTCCTTGAGACTGGAATTGATTGTAACTGCCATGTTTTCCCTCCTTTGTGTTTTTGCTGTGCACCGCTATAATATTGCGGAATTGTTGTTGTGTCAAGTATCTGTAAGCGTCCATAATCTTTTTGGAGCAGACGCATGGTCTCAGTTGTCAGCACAGGCAGGTCATTAGGGAATTCCTGAGCAGATTTTAGAGGTCCCCTTATCTCCGGGAGTCAAATCCTGTCTAAAATGTTCTGCTACACTCTGCTGCGTTATGACTTTCAAGGTCGTTCTGGCTTTTTTATTTTTGCTGACTAGTTTACATATGTCACTATTAAAATAATTTGTGTTATGTTATTATCGTTCAAACTATATTGAAAAAGGCATAAAAGGAGCGTAAGTTGAAAATACTCTTAGTTTATCCCCGGTATCCAGATACCTTCTGGAGTTTTAGGCATGCTTTAAAATTCATTTTTAAAAAGGCAACTTTCCCCCCTCTGGGCTTATTAACTGTAGCTGCCATGCTCCCCGAGGAATGGGAGAAAAAACTTGTGGATATAAATACCACAACCCTGACAGATGAAGACATTAAGTGGGCTGATTATGTGTTTATCAGCGCTATGGTAGCGCAGCAGGATTCGGCGAGGGAAGTCGTCGAAAGGTGCAAAAAGTTCGGAACTAAGATTGTTGGCGGGGGCCCTGTTTTTTTCACTGGGTACGAAGAATTTGGTCATGATGATATAGACTATCTAATATCTAGCGAGGCTGAAAACCTACTGCCGCTCTTTTTGGAAGATTTAGAGAAGGGATGTGCCAAACATCGCTACACGTCTGAAGAACGGCCAGATATAAGGGAAACTCCTGTGCCTTTGTGGTCACTTATCAACAGGAAGAAATACCAATCAATGAGTATCCAATATTCTCGAGGCTGCCCTTTCAATTGTGAATTCTGCGACATCGTTATAATAAATGGACATGTGCCACGAACCAAGGACAAAAGTCAGGTAATAGCCGAACTGGACGCATTATACGATATGGGATGGCGAGCTAGTGTGTTCTTTGTTGATGATAATTTCATTGGCAATAAACGGAAACTAAAGTCAGAAATTCTGCCGGCAATAATTGAATGGATGAAAGAGAAGAAACATCCCTTTTCGTTTTATACGGAAGCGTCTATAAATCTTGCCGATGACGAAGAGCTAATGCGACTAATGAATGAGGCGGGATTTGACATGATATTTGTGGGCATCGAAAGCCCCAATGAAGAAAGTTTAGTCGAATGTAATAAGCTGCAGAATAAAAATCGTGATTTGTTGGCTTCGGTTAAGAAGATGCAGAACCACGGCTTGCAGGTGCAGGGAGGATTTATTGTTGGGTTTGATAGTGACCCAATTTCCATCTTCAAAAGCCAAATCGATTTCATCCAAAAGAGTGGAATCGTTATGGCTATGGTTGGCGTGCTAATGGCTCCTCCAGGGACAAAATTATACCAACGTCTGAAAAAGGAAAACCGTCTGCTGCCAAAGGGCTCTGGTGATAACACAGACGGGTCCACCAATTTCATCCCCAAAATGGGTCACGAAACGCTGGCCAACGGCTATAAGCATGTTGTAGATACAATCTACGCCCCCAAGCAATACTATGAGCGTATTAAAACCTTTCTAAGGGAGTACAGGCCTGGCAATAAAGGAAAATTTAAGATTTCTCTTATCCATCTCATAGCATTGATAAGGTCCACATGGGTTTTGGGGGTCCAGGAAAAAGGGAGAATAGACTATTGGAAGTTTGTTGTCTGGACCTTGCTGAAAAAACCAAAAAATTTCCCTTTATCCATTACGCTTGCTGTTCAGGGATTCCATTTTCGCAAGGTCGCCGAGAAAGTACGTGTATCTCTAACCAGTGATATCCGCGGGTTGGAGCAAGTAAGAAAGCCAGTAGGCAAACATAGTTAGTCCCAACTGGAAATCCTCATCAGATGTTCTCACCTTGAAATATACCTTGATAGCCCTGGGCTACCTCGCGGCTCAAGAGAAAGAAGACCATCTGAACAATGCGAGCATTCCTGTAAAGCCGAAATCCCTGTGGATTGTAGACCACCATGAGAGACTGAGACCTGCCCGAATAGCCGGCATCCCAAACTGCATTATGAATGCTGACCCCGCAGCGCAAAAGACTTGACCGGGGCATTGCCAGAGCCATTATGTTCTTGGGAAGATTAACTATCTCGTTGTATGTAACTAGATAACAACCGGGCAACAGGTCTATACGTCCCAGACCGTCGAAAACGAGCGGGGAAGTAAGGGAAAGGGCTCTGCTTTCAGTGCCGGGGCCCAGGCTGCCCGGCGAAGAAAGCAAGGCTACTTCTTTGAGGGTCAAGTCTATGCCGTTGGGTTGAATCTGCTGCTGGGCATCACATAAGTTCTCCACCAGGGGAGGACTTGCCCCCAGCATCTTCAGGATATCTTCTTGGGTAAGGACACCGAACATTTATTCACCAACAGATTAGGTCGAGGTAACCCAGTTGTTGACGTTTAGTATAATCCGTGCGGAATTACTAGACAAGGCACTCATTCTGTCCCTTGAGCGGGGGGGATTAAGATAAAGATGCGCAAATTTTTGCTAAGGCCTGAGATTCTCTCTATGATAGTTGCGTAAATCTTGTTAATATTAAATACTGTCGCAATTCATTGGTTGATTACGAGTAAACCGTGAAAGTGGTAGCAATTGTGGGCATGGCCGGTGCAGGCAAGTCAGAAGTAGCCAGGTTATTTGAGAAACATGGTTTTAAGAAAGTACGCTTTGGGGATATTACAGACGAGGAGCTCAAGAACAAAGGACTGGAGTCGAATGAGGAGAATGAGCGCTATATTAGACAGCAACTTAGGGAAAAGCACGGGATGGCTGCTTACGCCAAATTGAACTTGCCCAGGATTGATAGTGCGCTGAAGTCGTCGAATGTTGTGGTAGATGGGCTTTACTCCTGGGAAGAGTATACTTTATTGAAAGAGCGCTATGGGGAAAGGCTCAGTGTGCTAGCAGTCTGGGCCTCGCCTGCCACTAGACATGCCAGGCTTGCTCATAGGGCAAAACGGCCCTTAATGCTTGAGGAAGCAGCCAGTCGGGATAAATCTGAGTTAGAGAATAGCAACAAAGGTGGGCCAATCGCCATGGCTGACTTCACTATATTAAACGAGACTTCCCTGGAGGAGCTGAAAAGGGAGACGGAACGAGTTTTATCCAATTTGAAATGAAAAGAAAAACCAGGCCGGATATTGACGAATATTTTCTCAAAATAGCTTCTGTGATCGCGGAACGCTCCACTTGCCGGCGTCACCATGTCGGCGCTGTGGCAGTGAAAGACAAGCATATATTAGCCACCGGATACAATGGGGCTGCTGCTGGACTTAAAGATTGTCTGGCGCTCGGCTGCCTCCGGGATGAATTGGGTATAGAATCGGGAACCAGACAAGAAATATGCCGGGGCATTCATGCCGAGCAGAATGTCATCATACAGGCTTCACTCCATGGAGTGAGCCTTGAAGGCGCCACGATTTATGTTACCCATTCGCCATGTATACTCTGTGCCAAGATGCTGGTCAATGCCAAGATAAAGCGCTTTATAACCTTTGGCAGATACGCCGATGATTCCTTTATAGACCTGTTCCGGGAAGCCGGAATAGAGTTTGAGCTACACAAAAAACCACCCACCGAGATAACCCACCTACCCTGAAATAAAAGCCCCTTTCTGCTATTGCTGGCAATGTCTCTTTTCCCGCGTTGGGGAAACAGCTTAGGAATTCAAAAATCAAAATGAAAAAGTTTTAAAAGAAGGACATTTGTTGTGCCTTCCCTTGGATTTCACCTCAATCGCTTTTGCAGGATTAGCTTATCATCCCCGGGCGCATAGAAGTCAGGGATGCGAGCTACTATCTCATAGCCTTGACTGAGATGAAAATGCCTCGTTTTCTCATATGCTGGCGTGGATGATGTCTCAATTATGGTTAGTCTTCCCTTGTCTCTCGCGATGTCTTTTTCGGCGGACTTCATGAGGGCGTTGCCTATCCCTTGGCCTTGCCTTTCCCGAGCGACAGCCACCCAGTAGATATCCCATGTCCCTTCAGTCAGCGGCGCAGATCCGTAGCAAATATAGCCGGTTATATTTGAGTCGACTTCAGCAACAAGGATGTGATAGCCTGAGCTTAATGGGTCCTCGAGGTAGCAGTCAATTAATTCCTCGGCTACCACCACTTCAAAGGGTTTGAATTCTGGTGTGCCGCGCAGTATTTTTGTTACGTGGTGTTTGTCTGCGTGAGACATAGAGCGGATATCGATTTTCATCATCTTTCTCATCAAGAGCCAATTGTACAATTCCTTCAATGAATTGCGTATAGGTCATCCCGGCGGCTTCGGCTTGGCGTGCCGCGCCAGTTCCCGGAGAAATGTCGGGGTTGGGGTTCAACTCGATGACGTTTAGCTGTCCCTCCTGGTCCAACCGCAGGTCTACTCTAGCATAGCCCCTGCAGCTAAACAGTCTGTAAACCGTTGTTATTATTTCAGCAATGTGTTGATGCTCTGCAGCCTCGATCTCAGCTGGGCAGATTGGTTTTGTACCTTCAAAGTAAGGGCTATCAGGCTTCCATTTGGCATCAAAGGTGAGAACCTCCGGCATTCCCGGGGGTAGAGAATAGACGATTTCCGACACGGGCAAAACAGTGAATTCAGAGTTACCCATAACAGTGGCGTTAAATTCACGACCAGTGATGAACTTTTCAACGAGGGCATCGCCACCATAATAGTGGGTTATAACACTGACCTGTCTGTCCAGAGCCGAAAAGTCGTGGACCACGCTCTTCTCTGACAGGCCATTACTGGCATCCTCACAGCGAGGCTTGACGATGCAAGGATAGTCCATCTGAAACGTATTTATGGTCTTAGGATTGAGTAATTGGAAGTCTGGCGTCTTTATTCCAGCAGCTTGGAGAATCAGCTTGGTCTTAGCCTTATCGAGAGCCAACCTTAGCACTGGTCCAGGACAGCCGGTAAAGGGAATACCCATTTTCGACAGGATTTGTGGTATTACTTCTTCGGTCTCAGGGTAGCCACAGAATCCCTCGAAAAGGTTGAAAACTAAGTCCGTATTGAGGTTTTTAAGTTCCGTCTCGACTTGCTCAAGTGGCGGCACCAGAGGAACCTTGGTGACATCGAAGTCAAGCTCAAGCAAAGAACGATACACCGCCCCCACTGCCTCAAGTACACCGAGCACCGCCTTTTCTTCGCCGACCGCATCATAGTGTGACTGCTGTGGTTCGTTGTAGACGATGGCTACACGCATACGCATTGTGGGTATCTCTCTAGTGCAGCATTAAGCACAGCGCTTATCAACTGTCTATGACTCCAGCCCATCTTTTTGGTCATAATGACCAGGTCGCTGTGTCCACCCAATCCGGGCAAAGGGTTTATTTCCAGAAAGTAGGGGACTCCCGCAGGGCTGATCCTGAAGTCTAGCCGGGCAAAGTCACGGCATCCCAGAGTCTGAAATGCCTTGAGGCTGGAAATTTGTAGACGTTGCAGTACCTTCTCCTCGAGACCAGCTGGACACTCATAATCAACTAACTCCAGGTAATTGCGTTTTACCTCCAGGGTATAGAGGAAATAGTCGTTCTTTTGTTTCGGAAGTACGCGCATCATACCCAGGACCCTGGGTGGAGAATTGCCTATGATTCCCACGGTGACCTCATCACCCATGATAATCTTCTCCATCATGGCTGGTTGGTGATATTTCTCCAACAAGCTCTCTATTACCTCAATGGCCTGTTTGGCATCTTCCACCACTGAAGTGAGGCGAATTCCCTTGCTTGAGCCTTCGTATGCGGGCTTGATGATAGCCGGGAAAGGAAAACGGCAACTTTCTATCTGACGTAGCTCTTGTTTATCATTGATTACACACCACTTCGGGGTGCTCACTCCTTCTAGTGCGACCAACTTTTTGGTCAGAGGTTTGTCCAGGCATATGGCCAAACACTGTGGGTCGGAACCGGAATAGGGGATGTCCAGCATCTCGAGAATTGAAGGTACCTGAGCTTCCCGGCTACGGTAGGTACCTCTACCTTCGGCTATGTTAAAGACGAAGTCCACCTTCTCGCGAAGAATCTTGCCGACAAACTCCCGGCCGCCGCCAAGCATGGTTACCGTATGCCCTTCAGCTTCAAGACACGTGGCTATCAGCTCCACGGTTTCCGAAGAGTCGTATTCCTCAAAAGCATCATCGCAGCTAGCTTGCTGGAGCGCTACTGATTCCTTGAGGTCGTATGACAAGCCTATTCGCATTTGAAACTCTTTCTAACCTAAATTGGCAGCCGCTTCTTGGGGCAGGCTCGCAGTCGCACTACCGGCGGGACATAGCACTTCAGCAGATGGTTCATGGTGTGTTAGTGTTGTGGGATTCCGATAATGGAAAATGCGTTCCTCGTAATTCCGCAGCACCAGCTCACCTTCAGTCTGGGCCAGGATGTAGTTTGGTTGGAGGGGGACCTTACCGCCGCCCTGGGGCAGGTCTATCACGAAGGTTGGAATAGCCAGTCCTGAGGTGTGCCCGCGCATTCCCTCAATTATCTTTAGACCGGTCTCCACAGGTGTGCGCAAGTGTTCAGTGCCTTGGACCTCGTCACACTGAAAGAGATAGTAAGGACGCACCTTTATTTTGAGAAGTCCGTGGCACAGTTTCGTCTGAGCTTCAACGCTGTCATTAATGCCGCGCAGCAAGACAGTTTGGTTGTTTACCGGGACACCACTCCGCAGCAGGCGGTCACAGGCCTTGGCAGCTTCGGGAGTTATCTCCCGAACATGGTTGAAATGTGTATTAAGCCATATAGGCCCATACTTGGCCAGCATACTACACAGTTCGTTGTCTATACGCTGTGGCAGTACCACCGGGAATCTAGTGCCGATACGGATAATTTCGACGTGCTTTATCTTTCTTATCCGGCTAATGATGTACTCCAGGTGGCGATTGGAAAGTGTCAAGGGGTCACCACCGGAGATAATGATATCCCGGACAGCCTTGTGCTGGCTTATATAGGCTAGCATGGCTTCGACTTCGGCAGGGGACCGCACCCAACCGCCATTGCGCCATTCCCTCTTACGGGTGCAGTGTCGACAGAGCATGGGGCAGATGTCAGTGAGCACTAGAAGTACTCGGTCGGGGTAGCGGTGGACCAGCCCGGGAACCATTGTGTCTTTTTTCTCATCCAGTGGGTCTTCTAAACCCACCGACCCCATAGTCATTTCCAGGGGGGAGGGTATCGCCTGTTTTCTTATCGGGTCATCGGGGTCATCGGGGTTGATCAGCGATAGATAATAGGGAGTCACAGACAGGGGATAGCGCATGGTTACTAACTTGAGCTGTGCTTGTTCTTCAGTGGATAGAGGAATGAATTGGGCCAGTTGTTCGACGCGGGTAATTCTGTTTCGGAATTGCCACTTCCAGTCATTCCAGAGGCTGTCTGGTATATCTCTAAAAAATCTGTACCTGGTCGTGGCTATTTTGCTTGGAGGTTCCTCCTTCAAGTCACAACAGACGCTGTGTCTACTTGGAGGTTCCTCCTCCAGATCATCAGAGATGCTGCGCTTACCTGGGGGTTCCTCTTCAGAGTCGTTGTTGCTACAACTTTCTAGACAGCGTTTCTCTGACTCATACACGGGTTGACGTTTAAGTTTTACTGATGCTGTTTTCACTTTTGTTTCTTTTCCCTCCATTACAAAAATTTATAAATTTATACTCAATTTAGCTGATTCCAGTTCATTATTTGCTTTTACATTATACGTTTTATCCCTTTTCATTAGCAAATCCTGAAATATACAGGAATTACTTGACCTGAATTCCTTTCCATGTTATAATCTACATGTTTTTATCTATATGAATTCTATTTCTTGACTTAATTGTACATCCTTTGTTGGAGTTGTCAAGAGGTTTTAGCCTTTGATGAAAAAATTTTGTAAAAATATTTTTTGGAGAATGGTGGAGATTGATTTTGGAAAGGGGGCGTAATTATGCCGGGATGGAAGTTTGTTACAAATTATGCTCTGGTGCTTTGCCAGATTGCTCAACAACCACGAATTACTATTAGGGAGATTTCCCTGACGATAGGCATTACCGAGAAGGCAATACACAGAATAATCACTGACCTTGAAACTGACGGCTACGTTACCAAGATAAGAGAAGGCCGACGTCTGAGGTATCGGATCAATCCTGATTTGTGCCTCCGCGATGAGATGCTGCAGGATAAAGCGGTCGGTGACCTTCTTGAGATGCTTGGCTGGAAAAGACGGCGCAAGCCAACACAGAGAAGAGAG
>JBEKTM010000063.1:0-8520 GCA_049516035.1 Dehalococcoidia bacterium | reverse complement strand
TAACTGAATGACAAGAATTGAAGGACTTGTTGTGACAGGAAGGAGAGCTCAGGATGATACGAGATTTGATATTAAAGAACAGAAGCTGCCGGCGGTTTTATCAAGAAGTTGACATAAAACTCGAGACCCTGAAAGAACTTGTTGACCTTGCCAGGCTCTCGGCATCGGCAAGGAATGCACAACCGCTTAAATATATCCTTTCCTGCGAGCCTCAGAGAAATTTGCTGATATTCCCACATCTAACTTTGGCTGCGTATCTTAAGGACTGGTCGGGTCCCGTTGAAGGGGAAAGACCATCGGCATACATTATTATTCTGGGGGACACAGAGATAAGCCGGTTTTGGGACTACGACGCTGGAATAGCGGCACAAAGTATCCTGCTGGGGGCGACTGAGAAGGGGCTAGGTGGCTGTATGATTGCTAATATAGGAAGGGAAGGACTGCGTAAAGCTTTAGAGATACCGCCGCGATATGAGATACTGCTTGTCCTGGCCCTGGGTAAGCCCAAGGAAAAGGTAGTGATAGAGACGGTTGGCCCCAGCGGAGATACCAAGTACTGGCGTGATAGCCAGGGCGTGCATCATGTGCCGAAGCGACCTCTGGATGATATAATCATCGGATAAATATAAGCTGAGGGGAAGGCGAAGACATTATGCCTCGTTATTTTATTTGGACTATCGGCTGCCAGATGAATAAGGCAGAATCCCAGCAAATAGCTGGCTACTTAGATTCTGCTGGCTATCAGGCAGCGACTTCTTTTGCCCATGCCGATTTAGTGGTTCTCAACACATGCGTGGTAAGACAAAGCGCTGAGGATAAGGTCCTAGGCACCCTGGGTTTATTGAAAGGCCTGAAAGATGAACACCCCAATCTCCAGATACTTGTTACCGGATGCTTTGTTAACTCCCACACCCAGGAACTGCAAAGACGATTCCCTCACGTTGATTTACTGTTTAAGCCCGGCGATTACTCTGAGCTAATTGCCTGGGGGCAAGAGCAAGGCATACCTATTGAGGGATTGCTTCGCTATCCTCGCAATGACGGTCGGAGGGCTCCCTCGACATGCGCTCTTATTCCCATCATCCAGGGCTGTGATAATTTTTGCTCATATTGCATTGTCCCCTACAGGAGGGGAAGGGAGGTGAGCTGTCCCTTAGAGGAGATAGTCTGTGAAGTAGGGGAGCTGGTGAGACGAGGTATAAAAGAGGTAACTCTGGTGGGGCAGAATGTGGATTCCTACGGACACGATTTGCCCGGGCGTCCCGACCTTGCTGATTTGTTGAATGAATTAAGTAACATCGATGACCTTGCCAGGATTCGCTTCCTGACCAATCATCCCAAGGATATAAGTATGAAGCTCATTGAAGCTATGGCTTCTTTGAGCAAGGTCTGTGAGCATCTGGAATTGCCGGTTCAGTCAGGGGATGATGATATATTGAAGGCTATGAGGCGGGAGTATACCGTGGAACGATATAGAGAGCTCGTTCACACCATTCGCCACAAAATCCCTCAAATATCCCTGAGCACAGATATAATCGTGGGCTTTCCCGGAGAAACCGAGGAGCAATTTGAGCACAGTCTGTCTCTGGTTCAGGAAATGAGGTTTGATGCTATTCATGTGGCGGCTTATTCTCCTCGCCCGGGCACCATTGCTTGGCGGGAATATCAAGATAACATTTCTGCGGAGGTGAAGAAAGAAAGATTAAATAAGATTGAGGAGCTTCAGACAGCTATAGCTAGCGAAATTAATGCGCAACTTCAGGGCCAGGAAGCGGAGGTGCTGGTAGAAGGCAAAAAGGGAGGGAAATGGTTTGGGCGCACCCGGAGCAATAAACTGGTTTTCTTTGAAGATGCCGGTGACTGGCTGGGCCAATTAGCGAGAATCCGGATTGAGAAGACAAGTCCCTGGTCGCTGCGAGGACAAACCGAAAAATAGTTAAACGAAGGAGGACACATGACACAATTTCTAGAACAATATGGGATGATCATCTTTTTGGTAGTAATTTTTGCTGTTATGTATTTGTTGATGATCAGGCCGAGGCAAAAGCAACAGAAACAACACGAGGCAATGATGCAGGAACTGAGACAGGGAGACAGGGTGATTATAGCTGGCGGGATTTATGGACAAATTGAAAGTCTAAGTGAAGATACTGCTATTCTGAGAATAGAGTCGGGAGCGACAATGAAGGTTGCTAGAGGCAGTATACTGGGCAAACAAGAAGTTGAGGAAAGTAGTAAGGGAATATTCTGACGTTTATGCCTGAGGCATTTTCTCTAGGCCGCCTTTTTTCTCCTAGCAGTGTTGCTATCGTGGGGGCTTCTGCAAACCCTTTTTCCGGGGGACACCAATTCACGCGTTTTCTTATAGACCATGGCTTCCAGGGCAAACTGTATCTGGTGAACCCGACATCCAGTGAGATTTTTGGTATTAAAGTCTATCCCAGGCTGACAGAAATCCCTGAGTCTAGCGTGGACTATGTTATCTCCTGCATACCTGCCGATGGTGTCTCGTCTTTGCTTGAGGATTGTGGCCAGAAAAACGTCAAGCTTGTCCACCTGTTTACAGCCAGACTGAAAGAGACTGGCAGAGATAAAGAGACCAAGCTTCAAGGTGAAATCCTGGAAAAAGCCAGAAAGCTGGGCATTAGAATTCTCGGGCCAAATTGTATGGGAATCTATTATCCCAAGCTAGGGTTGTCCTTTAACCACGAGCTACCCAGAGAAAGCGGACCGGTGGGAGGATTTTTTCAGAGCGGCGGGGGAGCTGGGGAATTTGTCCGCTACGCTGCTTTAAGAGGAGTCCGTTTCAGCAAAGTCATAAGCTATGGCAATGCCTCAGACATTGACGAAGTTGAGTTACTAAACTATTTTACCTCTGATAATGAGACAAAGGTAATTGCTTCCTATATCGAGGGAGTTAAAGATGGCAGGAAATTTGCTGAGGCATTAGCACTAGCTGCCAAAAAGAAGCCAGTCATAATTCTCAAGGCGGGAAGGGGCAAAACAGGGGCGAAATTAGCACTCTCCCATACCGCATCACTAGCTGGCTCTCTCAATGTGTGGCAAGCAGCGCTAAAGCAATGTGGAGCCATTATGGTCAGTAATTTTCAAGAGCTAATAGACCAGGTTGTGGCATTTACCTTCTTGCCGCCTATCACCGGCAGAAGGGTAATCGTTGCCGGAGGTGGAGGTGGGAAAAGCATGGTCTCAGCCGATGTCTGGGAAGAGGAGGGCTTCGAGCTACCAGAATTAACTGTGGAGTTCAGGAAGAAGCTTAAAGAGAAAGTGCCCGAACTCTGGGATTGGGTCAAGAATCCTATAGATGCCTCTCTTTTTCAAGGCACACCCGTGGTGGATATAAACTTACTGGAGTGGCTCAGTAATGAAGATAGCGCTGATATTCTGGTTGCCAATTTGACTCAGGACGACCCTTTGCCCAAAGATATATGGGAAAAAGTGCTGGCAGCAAATTTTTTGAACAGCGTAATGGCAATAAAGAATAAAGGTAAGCCCATAGTTTGTGTTATTGAAACAGCGGAAATTGGTGTGGAGGAGCTGGAAAGCTGGAAATGGAGAGCCATTGCCGAGACGAGAAGGCAAATTGTCAACCAGGGTTTAGCTGTCTTCCCTTCTCCCGAGAGGGCGGCGAAAGCAATAAGGGGATTAGTAAATTACTGGGCATGGCGGGAAAGTGAAAGCGAATTATTATGATTATATTATAGTGGGCAGTGGCATTGCCGGGCTTTATATTGCCTTGCTGGCTATCGAGCGGGGCAGCGTCCTTGTCCTGACTAAGGGCAGCATAGATGACTGCAACACCAGGTATGCGCAAGGGGGCATTGCTGTGGCTATGGGCAAGGATGATTCTCCCGAGCTTCACTTTAAAGACACCATGGCTGCTGGAGATGGTTTATGTGATGCCGGTGCGGCACGCATTTTAACAAAGGAAGCGGCTGATTGCGTCGCTGATTTGATCAAATTTGGAGTGCCTTTTGACACTTTGAATGGCGAAATTACCTTGACCAGAGAGGCAGCCCATAGCGTGCCCCGTGTCATGCACGCTGGCGGGGATGCCACCGGGGAGCATATCGAGGTTACCTTAAGTCGCCAGGTGCGCTCTACTCCTATCAAAGTCCTGGAAAATTGCCTGGCCAGCGAAATTTTAATCCAGAAAGGCAGGGTAATCGGCGTGAGAGCTCTCGATTGCCACACTGGCTCGGTAGAAAAGTATGGTTGCAAGTTTCTTATCCTGGCTACTGGTGGCGCTGGGAAGTTGTTTAAATATACCACTAACTCCGATGTAGTCACTGGTGATGGGATAGCGTTGGCTTTTGAATCTGGTGCCGAAATAAGCGATATGGAGTTTTTCCAGTTTCATCCCACTGCTCTGTGCCTGCCCGGAGTAGCTCCTTTCCTCATCTCTGAAGCGGTCAGAGGAGAGGGGGGCATACTTAGAAATGTAGAAGGGCATCGTTTCATGCCAGACTATGCTGCTGAAGCCGAGCTGGCGACCAGAGATGTAGTAGCTCGCAGCATTGTCTATGAGATGAAGAAAACTCACAGCGATAGAGTTTTTCTGGACGTTACCCATTTGCCCCCTCGGTTCATTACCACCCGCTTTCCCCACATATATCGCTTTTGTCGGGAGCACGGCCTGGATATCACCAAGGGGCTTATCCCCGTTGCCCCGGCTGCCCATTATCTTATGGGCGGAGTGATGGTCAATAGTTGGGGAGAGACGAATATTCCAGGGCTGTTTGCTGCTGGCGAGACCGCCTGCACTGGAGTGCATGGCGCTAACAGGCTGGCATCAAATTCCCTGCTTGAGTCAGTTGTCTTCAGCAAGAGAATTGTGCAGAGGACCGAAATGACTGTCTCTCCTCGCCGTGGCAAGGAGCGGGATTCCTCGCCCGTCGTTGCGAGGAACGAAGTGACGAAGCAACCTCCGGGTGGGCTCGGAACAAGCTCCGCAATATTATCTAATCTCCCCAGTAGAGAGGTGCTAAGTAAGGTGCCACCGCTTAACGTGCCCAACCTGCAGTCCCTCATGTGGGATAAGGTAGGAATCATTCGTTCTGGCAAGAGCCTCACAGAGGCGGCAGAGGTTCTGTCTACCTGGGAGAGCCTTCTACCTCAACCCAGTGACCGCCCCTCCTATGAACTGAATAATTTGGTATTATGTGCCAGGCTTGTGACTGAGGCGGCTTTGCTCCGCAAGGAAAGTCGTGGCGCGCACTTCCGCACAGATTTCCCACGGACTTCAGCAGAATGGCAACGGCACATCGTTTTTAGAAAAGATGACATCAAATAAGCTCCAGATTGAAGAAATTATCGACCGCGCTTTGGCTGAGGACCTTGGTAAGGGCGACGTCACTACTGAGGCCTTAATACCCGGTGATCGACGAGGAGCGGGCTTTATTGTGGCCAAGAAGGCAGGCATCCTGGCTGGCATAAACGTCGCCAAACAGGTTTTCCAGCGAGTTGATCCGGAGTTAAAGGTGGAGATTCTTCTAGAAGACGGGGCGAGAGTTAAGCCAGGTAGTAAAGTCGCCAAAGTGTCAGGCAGCATTGCCAGCATTCTCAAAGCAGAGAGGGTTGCCCTGAATTTCCTCCAGCGTTTGAGCGGCATTGCCTCCGAGACCAATCGCTATGTCGAAGCGGTTAAGGGATTGCCGGTGCGCATTATGGATACCAGGAAGACCACCCCGGGCTTAAGGTTGCTGGAAAAACATGCCGTCAAGGCAGGTGGTGGTGAAAACCACCGTATGAGTTTAGGCGATGGCATACTCATTAAGGATAATCATCTGGCGGCGCTCCGCAGCCAGGGATTGAATATCAAGGAGATTGTAGCCAAAGCTAGGCAAAATTCTCCATTGTCATTACGAGAGTTTCTCGCCCCGTCATTGCTAGGAGCGAAGCGACGAAGCAATCTCCAGGCAAGGCAGACTCAGGTCGAGGTGGAAGTCGGGACCGTGTCCGAAGCCTTACAAGCCGTGGAAGCTGGGGCGGATATCGTCATGCTGGACAATATGAATCTTGAGGATATGCGTAAGGCGGTAGAATCTATACGTGGCCGGGCTTTAATTGAAGCCTCGGGGGGAATTACGCTGGATAATGTTCGAGCTGTAGCTGAAACCGGCGTTGATTTTATTTCCATCGGCGCCCTGACCCACTCTGCCAAAGCTTTGGACATCAGTCTCGAGCTTGAAGTTCAGTAATCAAGAAATCAGCGGGTGCTCTTCTCAGCAATAACCAGATATCGTTCTGAGCTGTCCTCAAAGTGAGTTATCTTCAATCCCGCTTGCTTTATCAGTCTTCTGATCCGAGATTCGTCTGGCAGAAGGTCATGGGCGATTACGCCACCAACGGATCGATGAAGCTGGTTAAGCATCGCTCGGCTCATGGTGTGGCAGATGACCAGACGGCCATTATCTCTGAGCACCCTGGCTATTTCCTTTAGTGCCTTGGCCTTGTCGTTGAAATGGGGAAAGACGCTGTTGCAGATAGCCAGGTCCAGGGAATTATCAGCGAGGGGAATGGCGAGAACATCAGCCTGAGCAAAACCAACTATCGGCGGGAAGTTTTTGGCTTGCGCTTGACCCAGCATCTCCGCGGAAAAATCCAGGGCGAAGATTTTGCCTTCATCGCCCAATTCTGCGATTAGAAAGGGTAAAAGGGCGCCCGTGCCGCTGCCAATATCGAGCACATAATATCCGGGTTTGATGCCTAATTCCTTGACGATGTTGCCCAGACACTTCAACCTCTCCGGGGTAAGCTCTTTATCCCAGGTTGGGGCTAGTTGGTCGAAATATTCTTGAAGCTGCATAGCTAACTTGCCAACGGAGCTTGCTGCCATCCCTTCACTTTTCTCTTGGGCGAGAATGCCGTGGCCAGGCCGAAGATAATAGAAGAAGTTATCACTATGGCGGCACCGGAGGGGATGTCCAGCAAATATGAGGCTGCCAGTCCAGCCCAGCAAGAAACAATGCCAAAAGCAGCAGCGATAAGGAGCATCCGCTTCAAGCTATAAGTAAGTTGGTAGGCGGCGGCTGCGGGATTGAGAATGAGGCAATAGATAAGCAAACCGCCGATACTTTGCAGCGAGGCAGTTATGGTCACGCCGGTGGAAAACAGCAAGCCGTAGAAAATGACTGTGGCCGGTATGCCCACGGCTAAAGCTACTTCCCGATGGCAGATCACTGCCTGGATTTCCTTATAGAAGGCGGCCACCAGTCCAATTATTACGCCTGTTACAGCGGCTAAAAAGATGATGTCCTGCTGCGTAACGGTCAATATGCTCCCCCAGAACAGGTTTAAGGCTTCAGTTCTGGCCCCGTGCATCAGGCCCATGAACAGAAAAGCCAGTCCCAGCATCAGGGAAAAAATAATACCTATGGAAGTATCGGGATTTAATTCCCCGCGGTCAGCCATGGGTCCGATAATGGCTGCCGAAGCCAGGCTGAACAGCAAAGCGCCAATCAGGGGGTTAAATCCCAGTAGGAGGCCGAGGAGCGCTCCGGCAAAAGCAGCGTGGGCAATGCATACCCCGATAAAGGAGAGGTGCATGGTAACGACGAAGACGCCCACCACGGAACAGGTTATGCCACCGAATAGCCCGGCCAGGATGGCATTTTGCATGAAATGGTAGTGAAAAATAGAAAAATCCATATCGTCTTTACCTTAACTCTCAAATGTCCACAACTGTTCCCTTTACCGAGATTGCCACGCCCCGACAAGTCGGGGCTCGCAATGACAAGAAAGGGTGTCATTGCGAGGCTCTTTTGTCACTTCTGTCATTGTGAGGATTCCTCACCCTGTCATTGCGAGGAGTGAAACGACGAAGCAATCTCGTTTGGTACTGAGATGGGAGCTCCATAAAGCTGACTCAGCACCTCTTCCCGAAGCATGGACTCCGGACTGCCTTGCTGCCATATCTTGCCGTCCTTCATTAGAATCACTCGCTGGCAAATAGAGGGCAGCGTCCTCAGGTCATGGGTGACAAATAAAGTGGTCGTATGGTATTCCCTGTGAATGAGTTGTATCAGGCTTAAGATTTCACGGTGAGCTTTTTGGTCTATGGAAGCCGTCGGCTCATCGAGAAGAAATATCTCAGGCTGCTGGACCAAAGCTCGGGCAATGGCTGCCCTTTGATATTCGCCCCCGGATAGATGTCCTATCGGGCGTTGGGCTAAATGAGCTATACCGACCATTTCCAATACCTTATCTACTGTCTCCCAGTGAGCCCGTGTCGGCCGGCGGAAGAGTCCCAGGCGGCCATAGCAACCTGCTATTACCGTCTCTCTAACATTGATGGGCAACCTGGGGTCGATATGCTCTACCTGAGCTACATAGCCTATGCGCTTCCTTAAACTAATACTATTTCTGCCATTGAGCCGCGACCCTAATACCCAGGCTTGTCCGTGAACCAGTTTGCCCAGGCCATTAATCACTGTGAGCAGGGTCGTTTTGCCGGCGCCGTTAGGTCCGATAATGCCGATGAACTCTCCTTTCCTGACCTCC
>JBEKTM010000062.1:0-8548 GCA_049516035.1 Dehalococcoidia bacterium | reverse complement strand
CGAGCAAAGTTCAAAGAGCCGGCACGTCCCGGAGATACCCTGACCATCAACTGTAAAGTTGATTGCATTGAGCGGAAGGATGATGTATCATACGCAAACTGCAATTTTGAATGCCGTAATCAAAAGGGCGAAACGATTGTTGCGGGAGAGGCGATAGTCAAGTTATCAAGTGATAGGAAATAAAAGTATGGCTCAAAATGGCAAAATAAGGGTGGCTGTGGATGCCATGGGTGGTGATTATGCTCCTGAGGAAGTAGTTAAGGGGGCAGTGCTGGCTGCTGAAAAGGACGATGTAAAAATCTTCTTGGTGGGCCCTGCAGCGATTCTGGAAAAGGAACTGGCCAAGTACAAACTCACCAACGGTTCAGCCATTCATATTGTTGGAGCCAGCGAATCTATCAAGGAGAACGAGTCGCCAGTTGACGTGATTCGTCGCAAGCCTAATTGCTCAGTTGCCGTAGCGGCGAAGATGGTGAAATCGGGCGAAGCAGATGCATTATTCAGTGCTGGGTCTAGTGGAGCAGCGGCAATAAGTGCCATTCAATTTATAGGCATGCTGGATGGGGTGTATCGTCCGGCACTTGTCGGCTCTCTGGGTAGTTTCGCACAGAATACTGTGATGGTCGACCTTGGAGCTAATGTAGATTGCAAGCCACATCAATTTCTAGTTTTTGCCATCGCTGGCTCGGTCTACGCTAAGAAGTTCCTTAACATCGCTGACCCTAAGATAGCCTTGCTGAGCACAGGAAGTGAAGAGAGTAAAGGGAATGATGCAGTGCGTGAAGCTCATGTACTTCTCAAAAATAGTGGATTGAACTTTATTGGCAATATAGAAGGCAGTGATATCTTAAACGGCAAGGCTAATGTCATCGTCTGTGATGGCTTTGTGGGCAATGTTCTTTTAAAGTTTTATGAAAGCATCGGGGGTTATGCCCAGGTTTGGACAGAACGAAAGCTGAGAAAATATCCGCCTCTACGTGCCTTAGCTAGACTATTGTTTAGGAGATTGTTTCCGGCAACCAGAATATCCAGCGAAACTGAGAAGCAAGGTGGCGGTATTTTGTGGGGTGTTGATGGAGTTGTGAAGATAGCGCATGGAGCCAGCCGGGCTCCCCAAATAGCTAACGCTATAGAAAGCGCCAAGGAAGCGGTAAAAGCCGGAGTTGTAGAAAGTATGAAGTCGGAATTAGCGAAATTTAACCAGGGAGGTAAATTATGACTATTGAAGAGCAGGTAAAAGATATCCTGGCCAAGATTACTCGGGTTGATAAGAGCATTATCACCCGGCAAAGCACGTTTAAGGAGATTAAGGCAGACTCTCTGGATGTAGTGCAGGCATTGGTAGCAGTGGAAGAGACCTTCGGGATTGAAATCCCTGACGAAGAAGCCCAGAAGTTTCAAAGCTTCGGCGACTTTGTCTCCTATGTAGAGAACAGGGTGGCACAAAAGGAGAAAGTTTAGGCATGCCTCTCGAGGGGAAGCTGGCTTTAGTCACAGGGGGCGGGCGGGGCATTGGTCGGGCAATTGCTTTAAAACTTGCTTCCCAGGGTGCCGATATTGTCGTCAATTATTTTCGCCACCGCGAGAGCGCGGAACAAACAGCCAAGGATATTGAGGCTCTGGGAGTGAAAGCTGAAGTCATTCGAGCCAATGTGGGAGACGCGGCAAAGGTAGATGAACTGTTTGATATGATTGGCAATAAATTTGGCCACCTGGATATCTTGATTAACAATGCTGCTTCAGGCGTGGGTCGCCCTGTGGTGGATATAGATGTTAAGGCCTGGGAATGGACCATGAACATCAATACTAGGGCGTGTTTACTGTGCGCACAGAGAGCAGCTAAACTAATGGAGGGCAGGGGTGGTAAGATAGTCAGCATTTCCAGCTTGGGTTCGCGCTTTGTCTTGCCCAATTATACTGTCGTGGGAGTCTCCAAAGCTGCCCTGGAAGCTTTAACTCGTTACCTGGCTATAGAGCTAGCACCTCGAGGCATCTGCGTTAATGCTGTAGCTGCTTCGGCTGTGGAGACAGAAGCCTTGAAGTTTTATTTCAAGGAGGGGCTGGCAAAAGATAGTCGTCAACTAACGCCAGCGGGAAGAATGGTGATTCCCGAAGATGTCGCTAATGTAGTGGCTTTTTTGTGCAGTGAAGAAGCTTTTATGATAAGAGGGCAAATTATTATTGTTGATGGAGGCACCTCTGTAGGGCTCTTCACACTGGCTGGAAAAGGAGAATAATGAACATAGCTAGAGTTCTTAGGAACTCGGTGAATTCCCGGGGCACGATAAAAATACCGAGGGTTGTAGTTACCGGTATGGGTACCATTAATCCCTTGGGCTTAAGTGTAAAAGAGTTTTGGGAGGGGTTAGCCGCAGGAAAGTCAGCCATCGGCCCCATCACCCATTTTGATGCCAGCAACTTTCGAGTGAAAGTGGATGCTGAAGTGCATAACTTTGATGCCACGAAGTATATGGACTTGAAGGCAGTTGACCGGACTTCAAGGACCATTCAATTTGCCATTGCTGCTGCCAAAGAAGCAATACAATCAGCCGGCCTGGATATGGCTCAAGAAAACTCTGATAGAGTAGGGGTTAGCATTTCTACTATGACAGAGCAAGGCTATGTTGTTTGGGGATGGGAGCAATACCAAAAAACAGGTCCCAGAAGAGGAGCCGACCCTCTGTTCATCACTAAGTCAACTGCCAGTGCAGCATCCATGCAGGTGGGGATGATGATGGGGGCCAGGGGCCCTAACAGCAGTGTAAATAGCCTTTGTGCCAGTGGTGCTGACGCCATAGGCACAGCCACCAATTTCATTCGCTTAGGGTATGCTGATGTGATGATAGCCGGGGGGTCTGACGCCAGCCTGGAGCCAGTAGGCGTGGCTGGAATAGATATTTTGGGAGCCCTTTCCCATGAATCTGACCCGTCCAAGGCTTGTCGCCCATTCGATCTCAACCGCAATGGTTTCGTCTATGGGGAGGGTGCCGGATTAGTTGTTTTGGAAAGCTATGAACATGCTAAGAGGCGAGGTGCACCTATCTTGGCTGAAGTTGCCGGTGCAGGCTGGTCTTTTGATGCCCATGATGCCACCGCTCCTGCCCCTGAGGCTGAAGCTTATGCCATGCGTACTGCCCTGCAAAATGCCGGGGTGAGGATCGAAGATGTCGATTATATCAATGCTCACGGCACCAGCACCAAGCTGAATGATGCCTGTGAAACGAAAGCTATTAAAATCGTGTTTGGAGAGCATGCTTACAAAATTCCTATAAGCTCTACTAAGTCCATGATTGGGCATGGCATTACTGCTGGCGGTGCTGTTGAAACCATCGCTGCTATATTAGTTATGAACAAAGGAATTATCCATCCAACTATAAATTATGAGACCCCTGACCCAGATTGCGATCTGGATTATGTCCCCAACATAGTTCGCCCGGCTCAAGTGAATGTATGTCTGAAGGATAGTTTTGGTTTAGGTGGTGAAAACTGCTGCCTGGTCCTCAAACGCGTTAATGGGTGAAGGCCAGTAATGGAATTGGAAGGGAAGGGTATTGACAAAAAATTTGATTATGTCCATAATACATCGCATTACGATACAAAGATATATAAGGCATAATTCAAGTTTTGCCCTTTTCTGTTCAATGCTTTTCCTTCCAGGGAAGGGTGACACTTCCCACCGAAATTACGTATTGAAAAAATCTGGGAGCAGCAACTTTTGATTCGGAGGTATTGACAAGAAATTTCTTTGTATTCATAATAATACATCGTATCACGATATAGATGATGGCTTTGTTAAACACAGGGAAGGGTATAAAGTGGGGCAGAGGTGCCCAGTTTTGTAGTAACGTTATTGATCATAATGAGGTAACATGCAGCTGTTAGTGCCAACGAATTGGGACCCAGATCTGATATTGCCATTAAGCAAGCTGGAAGCTGGTGTACAACTATATGGCGTATTGCCAACCTCAATGATAGGCAGTGGGGCGAGAGGTCCTGATGATGTCCGCATGGTGGAAAATCAGGCGGAGGAATACATCGAACAGGCTCATTCAGCAGGTTTGAAGTTTGACTACATCTTAAATGCTCCCAGTATGAGTAATATGGAGTGGGATGAGAATACCCATCAAGAATTGCTAATGCATCTTGATTGGATCAGCAGCATTGGCGTGGATAGCGTCACAGTAACCATCCCTTATCTGATTGAGCTTATAAAGCGTCAATTTCCGAATCTTAAGATAAGAGTGTCAACCATTGCTCATGTGAACAGCGTTGCTAGAGCTAAATTGGTTGAATCCTTAGGCGCCGATTCTATTACTCTGGACATTAACGTAAATAGAGACTTTACGTTGCTCAAGGCTATCAGGAACGCAGTTAGTTGCGAACTCACCATACTAATGAATAATCTCTGCTTATACCAGTGCCCCTACGAATATTATCACCATGATGGCCAGGGGCATGCCAGTCAGAGTTATAACCCGCTCGGTGGTTACTATGTAGACTATTGTGTTCTTCGTTGTACTCTAGACAGGCTCTGTGATATTTCTCAAATCATCAAATGCCGCTGGGTAAGGCCCGAGGATATTCATGTTTACGAAGAGATAGGTATGGACATGTTCAAAATCAGTGGTAGATCAATGCCCAGCGAACGAATTGTGCATGCTGCCACAGCGTATTCGTCACGTCATTATGAAGGGAACCTATATGATATTTTGAACATCATTACTCCAAAAAATGGATTTATCAATTCTGCTTTGCCGGGCGTACAAAACAATGGTAATGGATCACTGCCCAAATTCTATATTGATAACCAAGCCCTGGAAGGTTTTATGGATTTCTTCAGAAAGCAAAATTGCCCCTCCGGGTGTGGCCAGTGCAATTATTGTCAACGAATAGCCGATAAAGTCATACAATTCGATCGGGATGAAGTAGATGGATGCATAGCCATGCTTAATGCGTCTTTGGATAATCTATCCAGTAGCAAGATATTTAAAGTTAAGGCAGGAGCAAAAAAACACCTGCGTTAACAAGCGAAACTTTCAAAATATCGTAACAGATAAGCCTGCCCACAAAAAGTGCCCTTTCCCATTTCCGAATTGTGGGCCAGCGTTCAGGAACGGTTTTCTCAGAAACCACTTTGCTTCCCGAGCACACCCGAGGTTTATACAATTACAGTCTCATCAACCTTTGTAGCGACGAAGGCGATATATAAGGAACTGCTGGGCACTAGCATATGTGAAGGCCTGTATCAATTTAAATATAGATGGAGGTGTACACTAATTACTTAATTTGGAGAAGAGTTGCTTTGCTAGTTGACAGCCTAATTACCTTGTGTTAAATTACTAAGTTAGCGTCTACTAGAAGGTAAAGACTTTTAAAGAGTTATAAAAGCCGGCTGGCTGAAGCCGAGCAAAATTTTCCTGGAGTAGACCGGCGTGTAACCAGACGGCTTTTTGATTGCCCAAAATAGGGAGTATAAGGATGCCAACAGTTAATCAACTTGTTCGTAAAGGACGACAGAAACTGGGAACGAAGAGCAAGGTCCCAGCATTGCACTACGTTCGAAATACTATGAAAGGGGAAATTAGATGGGTTGAAGGGGCGCCTCAAAAAAGAGGTGTATGTATACAGGTTAAGACGGTTACACCTAAGAAGCCCAACTCGGCATTGCGCAAAGTTGCCCGCGTTAGGCTGACCAATGGTATGGAAGTAACCGCTTATATTCCTGGTGAAGGACATAATTTACAGGAACACTCGGTAGTTTTGATTCGTGGTGGCCGGGTTAAAGACGTTCCTGGAATTCGCTACCATATTATCCGTGGTACCTTGGACACTGAGGGAGTTGCTAATCGCAAGCAAGGTCGCAGCAGATATGGAGCCAAGGCACAGAAATAGCAAGGATGTCAAATGCCAAGAGGAACTGGAAAAGTAGTAAAAAGAATACCACCACCCGATGCTAAATATAACAGCGTCACGGTGGCTAAGTTTATTAATAGGCTTATGATGCGGGGGCAAAAAGCTACAGCCGAGCGCGTCGTCTATAATGCCTTGCAACTCGCTGCTCAGCAAGTGAATAGCAAACCTGAAGAAGCCTTAGAGCAGGCGATTAAAAATGTTGCGCCGTTGCTCATGGTTAAATCACGCCGTGTTGGTGGGGCTACCTACCAAGTTCCCACGGAGGTAGGGGAAGATAAAGGACGCGCTCTTGCCATAAAGTGGCTCATTACTTCAGCGCGAGCTCGTGGTGGCAAATCTATGGAAGAAAAGCTGGCAGCTGAATTTGTTGACGCTGTGAATGGCCGGGGGGCGGCGATCAAGAAACGTGATGATCTTCACAAGATGGCAGAGGCTAACAAAGCCTTTGCTCACTATCGCTGGTGAAAAGTCGTGTTAAAAGCAGTACTTGAGGCAAAGGATAGACTTATGTCGCGGACATTCCCTTTGGAAAAAATACGAAATATAGGGATCATCGCTCACATAGATGCTGGTAAGACCACGGCCACAGAGATGATTCTCCACCATACAGGGCGTACCTATAAGATTGGCAGTGTGGATGAGGGGACTGCGGTAATGGACTGGATGGAGCAAGAGAAAGAACGAGGCATTACCATTACTGCTGCGGCTACTACTTGTCAGTGGCGAGAGCATTGTATAAACATCATTGATACCCCTGGGCATGTGGATTTCACCGCTGAAGTAGAGCGTAGCCTGCGCGTATTAGATGGTGGTGTTGTGATTTTCGATGGTGTGGCTGGAGTAGAAGCTCAATCAGAAGCTGTGTGGCGCCAAGCAAATAAATACAGTGTGGCTAGGATTTGCTTTGTCAATAAGATGGATAGGGTTGGTGCTGATTTTCAGCACACTGTGACCATGATTAATGAAAGGTTGCGGAGCAAGGCGTTACCTATACAGGTCCCTATAGGAAGTGAAAAGGACTTTCGAGGCATCGTCGACCTTGTAGAAAACAAGGTCATTGCTTTCCCGGATGATTCTAATTCGGCTTCAATTGAAGAAGACACTGAGACTTTGCTGGCCAAGCATCGCCAAGCATTAATTGAACATTTAGCTGAGCTTGATGAGCAGATTATGCTGCTCTATCTTAACGGGCAAGATATCTCTGCCTCTCAAATTAAGGCAGCTATAAGAAGACTGACTATTTCTAACAGTATTGTGCCTGTCCTCTGCGGCAGCGCCTTGAGAGACAAGGGCATCCAGTTATTGCTCGATGCTGTTGTGGATTATCTCCCCTCGCCGCTAGATGTTCCTCCTGTCTCGGCTACAGATCCTAGAAATGGAGAGAAAATCCTTCGTCGGGCAAACGATGATGAACCTTTTTCTGCCCTGGCGTTTAAAACGGTTTTCGACCCTTTTATGGGGCGACTGGTCTACTTGCGTGTATACTCAGGCAGGGTAAGAGCTGGGGCACAAGTCTTAAACGCTACTACAGAAAAGAAAGAGCGGTTAGGGAAATTATATGTCATGCATGCCGATCACCGGGAAGAGATAGACCATGTCGAGACCGGGAGCATTGTAGCTACTGTGGGGCTTAAGATGACATCCACAGGCGATACCCTCTGCGAGCCTGCACGTCCAGTGCTTTTTGAGTCTATACGATTTGCTGAGCCGGTGCTTTCCATGGCTGTCGAGCCCAAAAGTAAAATCGACCAGGACAAGTTAGATGATTCCTTGGCTAAACTTGCTATGGAAGATCCCACCTTTAAGGTTTACTATGATAAAGAAACAGGGCAAACTCTGATTTCAGGGATGGGTGAACTTCACCTCGAAGTGTTGATGGAACGCATATTTCGCGAATATGGTATAGGGGTTAATGCTGGTAAGCCTCAGGTCGCTTATAAGGAGACGATCACCATTTCTGTGGAATCTGAGGGGAGATTCATTCGTCAATCTGGAGGTAGGGGACAATATGGACACGTTTGGCTTAGAATTGAACCAGGCGAGCGTGGCAGTGGATTTGAGTTTAGTGACCAGATTCGAAGTGGGGCCATACCTAAAGGATTCACTCCCTCAATAGAAGCCGGTGTCAAGTCAGCTTTACAAGGTGGAGGATTAGCCGGTTATCCTGTAATAGATGTCAAGGCGACTTTGTATGACGGGAGTTTTCATGAAGTTGATTCTTCAGATACGGCTTTCAGGATGGCAGCCTTCATAGCTATGAGGGATGGGATAGATAAAGCTAAACCTGTTATCCTAGAGCCGATTATGGAAGTGGAAATAACAACCCCCAATGAGTTCCTCGGAGACATCATTGGCGATTTAAACTCTCGAAGAGCTCATATCGAAGGCATTGAGGGTCGCGATGAGGTCTCTGCTATCCAGTCTTTTGTTCCTCTGGCGGAAACATTTGGTTTCGCTGGAGATCTGAGGTCGCTCAGTCAAGGGAGAGCGAGTTATACTATGTGCTTTCATCGCTATGAAGAATTGCCTCAAAACTTGGCTGAGCAAATTACGGCTAAAGTGGGAAGAATCAGATGACTGAGCAGAAAGTTCGTATCAAAATCAAAAGCTTCGATCATAGGTTGGCTGATCAAGC
>JBEKTM010000061.1:0-8594 GCA_049516035.1 Dehalococcoidia bacterium | reverse complement strand
ACAACCCGGAGTCCAGGCAATATCGATGTCCCCCTCAGCGACACCGTGGCGCAGTAAAGCGTCCTTTGCTCCCTCAAGCAGCTTCATGGTTATTAACTCATTAAAACGAGAAACAACCAAGGCAAACTTAAGACCTTTTCCTATCAGGATACCTTCATACTGATGCTTAGCCATTTACTTACCCTCCTGTATACCTAAAATATGTCCTAACTTCCTTTGCTTGGTTTCTAAGTAGTGGATATTATAAGGGGTAGCCGGGGCTATTAGGGGAACAGTCTCTACTATTTTAATCCCATAGCTTTCCAGCCCGATCACTTTCTTGGGATTATTGGTAAGCAATCGAATCTTATGCAAACCTAGGTCGGCCAAAATCTGGGCACCCACTCCATAATCTCTCAAATCAGGTGCAAAACCTAAAGCTATATTAGCCTCCACAGTATCCATTCCTTGATCCTGAAGTGCATAGGCGCGAAGCTTATTGTGAAATCCGATCCCTCTCCCTTCTTGCCTCATATAAAGAAAAACACCTCGGTCTTCTTTGGCTATTCTTTCCAAAGCCATTTCAATCTGAGCCCCACAATCACATCGCAAACTACCAAAGACGTCTCCGGTGAGACACTCACTGTGAACACGCACCAGGACTGGCGCATCACTCGATATGTCACCTTTAACCAGAGCGATATGCTCGGCGGCATCAACAGCACTTTTGTAAGCCACGGCTTTAAATTCGCCATATACAGTAGGCAGTTTAGCCTCGGTTACTTTTTGTACCAGTTTTTCATGGCGAAGACGGTAAGCAATCAAATCAACGATGGTTATTATCTTTAAGTCAAACTCAGCAGCCATAGTTCCAAGTTGAGGCAGACGCCTCATAGTGCCATCCTCATTCATAATTTCGCATATGACGCCAGCAGGATAAAGCCCAGCCAATCTAGTCAAATCAACAGTAGCTTCGCTGTGTCCTGCTCGCACTAATACCCCGCCTTCCTTAACTCGAATAGGAAATATATGCCCTGGCTGAGCTAGGTCACTCGGCTTGGCATTAGGATCAAGTATCGTTTTTATGGTTTGAGCTCGATCAAAGGCAGAAATGCCAGTAGTAACGTTATCCTTAGCATCAACAGAAACTGTAAGGGCAGTAGTATGTCGCGAGGTGTTATTAGTAACCATCAGTGGTATTCCTAATTCGTCGAGCCTTTGACCATTGATAGGAAGGCAAATCAAACCTCGAGCGTGCTTGGCCATAAAGTTTATCGCTTCAGGAGTAACCTTCTCGGCAGCCATGGCCAAGTCCCCTTCATTTTCGCGTGACTCGTCATCAACGATAATGATTAACTTGCCTGCCTTTATATCTTCAATTGCCTCGGAAATGCTAGCCAGCATCTATTCCCCCTGCAAATCCATATTCTCTAAGGAATTCGAAGTTTAGCCCTTGTCTTTTTCGCTCCTTGAGATTTTCTATATATTTAGCTATAACATCTGCTTCCAAATTGACTATGCCTCCAGGTCTCTTCTCTCCTAACGTAGTATGCTCCATAGTGTAAGCTACCAAAGACACAACAAAAGAAAAATCATCAAGGTCTATAACAGTGAGACTAACACCATCAACAGCGATAAAGCCTTTATCTACAATATAAGGCATTAGTTTAGCTGGCGCTGAAATCCTCATAATACGCGCAGTTTCTTCGCTAGTTACATCCATTACTTCTCCCGTATCATCGACATGACCCAACACTAAATGACCTCCTACGCGTCCACCGAAGGCCAACGCCCTTTCTAAGTTTACCTGGTCATTATAATGAAGTCCAACAAGATTAGTGCAACGTAATGTCTCAGGCATGACATTAACAGTGAAGCCATAATTTTCCAAGGAGATAACAGTTAAGCAAATACCATTAACAGCTATGCTATCGCCCACTTTCATTCCTTCAAATACCTTACGAGCTTCGAAGGCCAGGCGATCTCGGCTTGTTGCCTTAACTATGCCAATCTCTTCAACTATCCCCGTGAACATACGATATATCTAAAAACCTACGCCTCTTGTGGTAATTGTTTTTCTACATACCCACTAACCAATATATCATCACCGAAACTCTTAATGTCAACTCGACTAAGGCGCAAAGCCCTGGCTACATTATCAACTCCATTTCCCCCTACACTTACAGCCGCATGGCCACCAATGATGATGGGGGAAATGAAAGCCAACACTTTGTCCACTAAGTGTTGGTCAAAAAGTGAACCAAGTAGCTTACCACCCCCCTCCACTAGGACAGTGACAATCTCACGTCTCCCCAACAACCTCAATAACTCCATAATATCCACCGAGCCTTCTTTGGCTGGCAATTCCAGTACTTCGGCGCCCGCCTCCACAAATCTTTCCTTCTTCACAGAGTCAAAAGGTGTTACTACAGCGAGTAAAACCTCACCTGGTGGCTCAAAAATATGAGCGCTCAATGGTACTTTTCCTTTACTATCAACAACTAGACGTAGAGGCTGTTTTTTCCCTATACCACCTCTACCACCACAACCTTTAGCAGTGAGATGAGGATTATCAGCGACAATGGTGTTCACTCCTACCATTATGGCATCGACAGTATGGCGCAGGGCATGTGCATACTTTCTTGTCTCTTCCTTGGTTATCCATTTAGAATCACCGGTTTTAGTAGCAATCTTGCCGTCAAGGCTCATGGCGAATTTAGCCACGACAAATGGTAAACCCGTAGTAATGTGCTTAATATAAGCTTCATTTATTTCGTAAGCTTCTTGCTGGCACATACCTATATGAGTCTTGATGCCTCTTTCCTTTAGTCTGTTTACCCCACGCCCGGAAACCACAGGGTTAGGGTCAAGCAGAGATATATGGACCTCTGAAATGCCGGCATCGATTATAGCTTGAGTGCAAGGTGGAGTGCGTCCATAATGAGGGCAAGGCTCCAGGGTAACATACATGGTAGCATCCTGCGCCCTATCACCAGCCTGACGAAGTGCCATAACCTCAGCGTGTTCAAAACCAACGGGTTGAGTATATCCCATGCCAACAGCAAGTCCATCTTTAACAACTACCGCCCCCACCGCTGGATTCGGACTGGTATATCCCATAGCTAATCTAGCTAGAGATAGAGCACATTCCATATGATGCTGGGAGGGCATTACCGTCTACCTTTTACAGACAAATCTTTTATAATGGGCTGCTGGCTGCAGGTTCCTTTTGCTTTCAGTATTTGTTCTTGGCATTGCTAGAACCATATAACTTTCTACACAGAGAAGTCAAGTTTGACACAGGCATTTGTCCATTACTACCTCAAATAATACAGGGTAATTGATAATTTGCCAAATCGCACAGCCATGGTGAAGATACTCCCCTTTGCTGTCTTCATCATTGATTGTAACAACAGCTTGAGCGAAGTGCAAAATGAGTAAGCATAAATGGAGATGTCATGGCTATTTTTGTATAATGGACGCTAGAGGAATGAAAAAGACTTTTGAAATAATTGACCACACTGCCGACATAGGCATCATCGCCTACGGGAAAGATGTCGAAGAACTCTTTTCCAACGCTGCTCTGGCTCTATTCAGTTTGATAACTGAGCCCGAAAGTATTGAAGAGAAATCGCACCTCAAGTTGAAAGTCAGCAGCGAAGATAGAGATAGCTTGCTCGTTGAATGGCTTAATGAACTCATTTATTTTTTTGATGCCAAACACCTTCTGTTCAACCGGTTCGATATTGAAAGTTTGACTCACAATGAACTTAAGGCTACCTGCTATGGAGAAGGTTTTGACCCAATGAAGCACAAGATAAAGAGAGGGGTAAAAGCAGCCACATATCATATGTTAAAGCTAGATAAAAATAGTGATGGCTACAAGGCACAGATAATTTTCGACATTTAGGAGCTAAGGACATGGCGCGATGGCAAGGACAGCTTATTAAGATAGACGATTATCGCTGGAAGATTCCCGCGAATTATAAAACTGGCATGAGGGTCCCCGGCCTAATCTATGCCAGTAAGGAAATGTTGGAATCCCTACGTGAGGAACAAGCACTCGAACAAGTTGCCAATGTTGCCTTTCTCCCCGGCATAGTAGGTTACTCCTTTGCCATGCCCGATATCCACTGGGGCTATGGCTTCCCTATAGGCGGGGTGGCGGCAATGGATATTAAGAATGGTGTAATTTCTCCCGGCGGAGTGGGTTATGATATTAATTGTGGGGTAAGGTTATTGCGTACCAATCTCAGCGAAGCTGAAGTGCGGCCCAGAATTAATGAGCTCATTAATGAGTTATTCCTTAATGTTCCATCAGGCCTTGGCTCTGAAGGAAAGATAAAGGTAGGTCAAAAAGAGATGAACCAATTGATGGTTGAGGGGGCTCGTTGGGCGGTGAAGCGTGGCCTGGGTTCCGAGGAAGATTTGGATGTTACTGAGGAAGGTGGATGTATCAGTGGTGCCGATCCCGATAAAATAAGCGATAAAGCGGTAAAGAGAGGTATGCCTCAAGCAGGCACATTAGGCTCAGGAAATCATTTTCTTGAGATTCAAGTGGTGAAGGAGATATTTGACCCCAACGTAGCTAGCATTATGGGCATCACTGAGATAGGTCAGATATTAGTCTTAATTCACACTGGCTCTCGCGGATTTGGTCATCAAGTATGTACTGACCATCTGCGTGTCATGGAGGGGGCGGTATCGAAGTACGGGATAAAGCTCCCCGACCGACAGCTCGCCTGCGCTCCCATAGAATCATCGGAAGGCCAAGATTATTTAGCTGCCATGGCATGTGCTGCTAACTACGCCTGGGCTAACCGGCAGTGCATTGCCCACTGGGTTAAGGAAAGCTTTTCTAAAGTTTTCGGTAAAAGCCCTGAGAAACTTGGCATGAGGCAAGTTTATGATGTTGCTCATAACATAGCCAAAATAGAAGAACACACGATAGACGGTCGCAAGGTTAAGGTCTGCGTTCACCGCAAAGGAGCTACCAGAGCTTTTCCGGCAGGCCATAAGGATATTCCCAGACGCTACAAGGAAGTAGGGCAACCTGTGCTCGTGCCCGGAGACATGGGACGTTGTTCTTTCATTGCTGTGGGCACTGAGAAAGCCATGAAGGAAAGCTTTGGCTCCACCTGTCACGGCGCGGGCAGAGTACTAAGCCGGGGGGCTGCCAAACGAGCTATCAGGGGGGCGGATGTCATACGAGAATTAGAAAGTAGAGGTATCATTGTTAAAACAGAAAGCGTTTCTGCGCTAGCTGAGGAGGCCTCTCAAGCTTACAAAGACGTTACTGAAGTCATAGATGTGGTTCACCAAGCTGGCATTTCCAGAAAAGTGGCTATGGCTATACCTATGGGCGTTATCAAGGGCTAAACGTTATTTGTTATTCTGCGTGTAGCAAAGAATCTGGCATGGGACAAACCATAATTAAGCTTCCTTCTCCTCAGTTGAAAGGCAAGGTTTCATTAGAGGAAACGATACTAAGGCGCAGATCGGTTCGTAGATACCGTAGAGAGCCGCTAGATTTACCTCAATTGAGTCAAATACTCTGGTCGGCCCAGGGCATCACCGGAACTAGAGGGTTCAGGGCAGCGCCCAGTGCCGGAGCTACCTATCCCCTGGAGGTTTTTGTGGTCATCGGCAAACAGGGTGTCATTGCCAGCGAGGCAAAGCAAGCTCCCGAAGAATTACAGGCTGGCATTTACCACTATGAAGCAGATTCTCATTCCTTGAGCTTACACAAACTGGCCGATTTAAGACCAGATTTAGCCAGAGCAACTCTGGACCAAGAATTTATTATCGACGCCCCGGTGGATATTGTCATCTGTGCTCTTTATCACAGGACTTCCTACAGATATGGCAAACGTGGAGAGAGATATGTTCACATAGAAGTGGGACATGCAGGTGAAAACATCCATCTTCAAGCCGTGGCTTTAGGGCTAGCCACAGTGGAAGTCGGAGCCTTCCATGATGAAGAGGTGAGGAAAGTCCTCGGGGTAGACGAACAAATTAAGCCCCTATATATAATGCCTGTGGGCAAACCAGTGTAAAGAAAGACACAAATCGCCAACCATGTTTGTTAGTGTCTGTCTACAGACGTTCTTAGCTCGCAATCGAATTGAGCTTCGGCCCTTCTTGCCATATCAGTAAACCTATTTGACCGTTAATTTAGAAAGCTATAAAATAACCTTACCCCCATAATAGATGACTCCTAAAATTATGAGGTTAGTAGAACAGATGCTTAAGGGAGAAAACGTCTCCCTATCACGCGTCATCAGCCTGGTAGAAAACGAAAGCAGCCAAGTGCCCGAAATAATGAAGCTCATCGCTCCACACCTGGGGAAGGCACACTACATAGGGATAACCGGCCCCCCGGGAGTAGGAAAGAGCACCCTGGTAGACAAGCTGACAGCGTTGATGCGGAAACAAGGCTTAAAAGTCGGGATAATCGCCGTAGATCCTTCAAGCCCATTCACGGGAGGGGCAGTATTAGGTGACCGGATAAGAATGCAACAACATTATCTTGACGATGGAGTTTTCATTCGCAGTATGGCGACTCGTGGCAGTATGGGCGGGCTACCACAAACTGCCAGCTCTGTGATCAAGTTGCTTGACGCCGCTGGTAAAGATATTATCCTGGTAGAGACGGTAGGGGTAGGGCAAAGCGAGGTAGATATTATGGAGAAGACCGATACTGTGCTTGTCATATTATGTCCTGAATCTGGGGATGCTATCCAGACGATGAAAGCAGGACTATTCGAGATCGCTGACATATTTGTAGTTAATAAGGCTGACAATCCTGGTGCCGACACTTTTGTCCGTGATATACAAGCTATGCTGCAGCTTCGTGAGCCAAGTTGGTGGAATATACCTGTGGTAGCCACAGAAGCAGTTAACGACGTCGGCATTGAGGAACTTTACAAACAAATTCAATTACACTACCAAGCCCTCTGTAAAGAGGGTCGACTTTCACAACGTCGCCAACTCCAACGAAAACAGGACTTCATAAAAACTCTAGAACGAAAACTCACTCATAAGTTGCTCAGGTTAATCGAGCAAGACGGGCAACTGAGTAGCTACACTGAGAGGGTGGAAAAAGGAGAGCTCGACCCACACTCTGCGGCCGATGAAATCCTTAAATCTGGAAAACTTTTAACCGATTGGTTACGTCAATAACCATAGAATAAACCTCAATGACCAAAAATTATGATGTCGCCATAGTTGGTGCTGGTCCCGCAGGTATATTCGCTAGCTTGGAATTATGTAACGCTGGCCTCGACGTTTTGCTTCTGGACAAGGGCAGAGAAATTGACAATCGTGTTTGTCCCGTCCAAAACAGAAGTGGGTGTTGTGCCCTGTGCTCCCCATGCCATTTAGTCAGCGGCTTTGGAGGTGCTGGTGCTTTCAGCGATGGCAAACTAACTTTGTCCACCCAGGTAGGCGGCCGGCTCAAGGAATTGGTCGGTTCTGCTCAAGCCCGAGCACTCATAGATTATGTTGATTCTATCTATCTCAAATTTGGCGCCCCTCCCAAGGTTTATGGAATGGGGGGAAATACAGCTGAGCTGGAACGAGAGGCTGCCTCAGCCGGGCTCACATTAACCCCTGTTAAACTGCGCCACTTGGGAACAGAGCTTTGTCACGAGACATTGAAAGCTATGCAGAATTATCTGTCACCCAAATTAGACATAAGACTGAGAACAACAATTGAGAATATTGTAGTTGACGACGGTGCGGTCAAAGCTGTTGAAACTAGCCATGGTGAAAACTTAAGCTGTCGCTACTTAATCTTAGCCCCGGGGAGAGAGGGAGCAGAATGGCTATGCAATGAAGCCAAGAGGCTTAAACTAAGCCTTGATTCCAACCCTGTAGATGTGGGTTGCCGAATCGAAGTACCAATGACAACCATGGAGAAGCTAACTGCGACATTGTATGAATCAAAACTCGAATTTTATTCCAGAAGTTTCAATGATCGGGTTAGAACATTCTGCATGTGTCCTGGAGGCGAGGTGATTATGGAGTCCACAGGTGGCTCCGACCCCGTGATTACGGTCAATGGCATTGGTTACACCCAACCCCGGACAAAAAATACTAACTTTGCCCTTTTAGTGAGCACCACCTTCACCGAGCCTTTCCATGAACCTATTGCCTATGGTAAGTATCTGGCAAGGCTAGCTAATGTCCTTAGTGGCGGTGTATTGGTGCAGAGATTGGGGGACTTAATGGATGGTCGCCGCTCCACACAAGCTCGCCTCCAGAATAATCCCATCGAACCAAGCTTAAAAGCGGCAACCCCCGGAGATTTGAGCTTTGCTCTCCCCTATCGCTATCTCAAGAGTATAGTGGAAATGCTCCAGGCTATGGACAAACTAGTTCCGGGCGTCGCTTCCCCACAAACTTTACTTTACGGGATAGAGGTTAAATTCTACTCTAGTCGGCTAAAGTTAACCCCTTATTTAGAGACCGAGATTGGTAATATATTTGCTGCTGGCGATGGCGCCGGTGTCAGCCGGGGTTTAGTCCAAGCTTCAGCCTCAGGTATAGTGGCAGCCAGAGAGATATTAAAACGGTCAGGAAAAAAATCTTCTCCAGCAACGTGAAGTATCCCA
>JBEKTM010000060.1:0-14027 GCA_049516035.1 Dehalococcoidia bacterium | reverse complement strand
GTGCCGTCCGTAGTACTTTGCTGTATGTTATCGCCAACGACGAACATCCCGAAGGCTATAGCACTGGGTGCCGTCACGGTAACTGTGGCTTCCACAATACTGCCCGTGACCAAAGTAGTATTCCCGACGCTACCGGCAGCGACGCCCCCCGAAATAGCTGTGACTGCCATCAACGCCAGGACTATACCCAACATCAAAATTCCTTTTTTCATTTTATATATATTTCCTCCTTCTCGAGATTCTTTGGTCTCCTCAGTCATTTCCTGAGTGCCAATAAAAGTTCCTCTTGTATCATCCTTTGCTATAGGCATCACCCCCTTCTTTATGTTCCAGGAAAGCCCTGGAGCGCAGTCTCCCGTTGGTACCTTAATACCACAATATCACTATAATATCATTATTGATATACTATTTGTCAATAGGTTGTACTCGTTCATATGATTAGTGACACCCCTTTTTGTCGTTGCGAGCCCCGACCTGTCGGGGCGTGGCAATCTCATGCCCCCACCGAGATTGCTTCGTCGCCTTCGGCTCCTCGTAATGACAGAAGGGGGATTGCGGAGCCTGTTCCGAAGCGTAAGCGAGGAATCTCGTTCCTCGCAATGACAGGGAGGTCATTATCCAACATTGTAAATTTGTGAAGTGTCACCCATCTATCTGAACTAGATCATAGGTTGCTGCGGAGTTTCTTAGCAATACATCACTCCTCTGGTAAATTCCAGGTCAGCGCTTTCCTTTAGTCATCCAGTTACTTGTCTAAATCGAATTTTTCCAGGCATTTATAATCGTCAGCACCGTGGACATATTCAGCTGGCAAGGCGGTGTGCCAGACTGCCACCTAATACACTATCTCGCCGGTAAACACGATGGTGATGTTATAACTGCCGACTGTTTCATTGCCGACAATGTTCTGCTTGGCCCAGAGAGGCAGCGTATAGTTACCAGCACCTGTACCATTATAGGTTATCCCGCTATCGGCATCTGCCCAGGTGCTGTTGTCATTGCTGATTTGCAACTTGCTGGTCAGTTGAGTCGCCCCACTGAGCATGTAGCCTGTTCCTGAACCGACATTCTGGTCTTTGGCTGTCACCGTCCAGCTGGTGGGAGTACCTGTAACCACCACCGTGAGGTTGGTGGCACTTTGCTGTGTGTTATTGCCAACAGTGAAGTTCCCGAAGGCCATGGCACTCGGTGCCGTGACCTCAATAGTGGCGCTCGGCCCTCCCCCGGATACTACTCTGGCTCGAAGGCAGGCATTAGCATTATAACTGGCTGCCAGGTCAGCCCAACTCCCTGTATCCGTGTGCCTATAATAGCTCACGCCTGTCTGTATCGGCGGGTCGCACATCGTGGTGCTCCCGGACACCCATTTATATTCGATAGGTAGTGGGTAGTTATAGCCCGGCGTGGTCATTTTGACGGCAATGGTGTAAGGTAGACCGGCGCTCACGGAAACAGGTGAACTGAGCGCTATGGAATAGTAGCCCGCCTCCTGGCAGGTGCCCGATTGCGAAGCGCGCAGGTTTGTAAGACCATTGGCAGGGTTGCCATCCTGATAAATATAAATGGCATAACTGGCATTGTTGCCGGTTGCCCAGAAGTCAACGTTGGTCAGCGTGCCGCTGGCGGTCATGGTGAAGATGTTAGCCATCCAGGCAGTAGTCTTGTCTCCACTTGTATAACCCAGGCTCCCCACCCAACCAGCTTCATCCCAGTAGTAGAGCTTCTCGTTCGGGTCGTAATTTTTGTACTTAAGGTAGGCTATCTCTGTCATACAGCTTGAATTGTAGGCTAGCCAGAAATAGCCATTGTTTCCCCAACCTGTCCCCCAGCTATTCTTGACCAGCCAGGCACCAGTCCCTGGCGTCTCAAAGTGGGGAACACTATCATCCCAACCAATAATGGAGACCATATGGTTAGCAGCCGTACATGCAGCACAATCATAAACCCAGCCATAGGGGGGATCGGGAAGAATGTAGTGGTCACACGCTGCATCGTAATAAAAAGCCACGGTCACCGGTCCGTGGTCATATATCGCCTGTTTTATCAACGCAGTTTGACTTTGGTTACCAGTTACATATCTGTATCCGTTGACTACCTTAACTGGTGTACAATTGTCACAGACACAAGTTCCATCGCACTGCAGACCAGATGGATTATAAGAGTTGCACGATTCCAAAACAGCGCCTTTTTTGATAAAGGCTTCGCTGGCCATCAAGCTGGTCCCACCACCATGTCCAGGCACTAACCCGCAGGGCTCGTCTGCGTCATCATAAAGGTAAACCCAGGAGCGGTCCAGACATAAAGCCACACTCTGCTCGGCAAAATTGTACGATATATTTTCACCCATCAAAACCGCTGATTCTAAAACAGAGGTAGTGCCGAATATCCAGCAGGTGCCACAGGTGCCTTGGTCCTTTACTGGAGTTACCTTGCCTTGATTTCTCCAGTCAAAGCTACTAGGAAGGGCGGCAGATGTTGCTGCTCTCTGTACCGGGATTTCATCCAGGTAGCTAAGGTCCACAGGCGGAGGTATATAGCCATAGAAAGTTTCCGGTGGGTTTTGCCAGAACTGCAAGAACTCGGGGTTAACGGGAGCTACTTGGAGGAGCGTCTCGTTTTCTGCAGCCCTCAGGTCACTGACGCCCCCGAAGGGCATTACGGCGATACCAAAAAGAATAACCAGAGAACAAATTATATTGAGCTTTTTGCTCCGATTAGAAACCATGGCCTTCTACATCCTCAAATACTCTCGGGGTAACAGTTTAGTTTTCCCAAAATTCTAGCCTATTTTGTGTAAGCCCTCAAGTTGTCAAACGTGCACCACCAGGCGTCCTGCCAGTGAGGGAAAACCTACCCCATCCATCTCTGCCCCTACTTCCCACGGACAAGCTCTTGCCCGAGGCGAAATGCATCCTTGAGAGCTTCAGGATGCTCCTCAATCTGGCCTTTGTTATCAATTCCCCTGACTAATAAATCACCAGAATATTTCACGCCTATAGCATCAAAGAAATACTTCACCGTGAGCACTGCGCCATCAAAGAGCTTTGTACCTCGAGTGGCGCCTACCGAGATAAACACTCCCCTCCTCTCTCGCTTATCTTCCTTGCCCATGCCCAGCACATGTCTTCTTACCCACAGCGCCTGGCATCTGTCTACTACAGCCTTCGCCTGGCTGGTAATACCATAGAAGAATATCGGCGAGGCAAAGATGATATGGTCGGCTTCCAGAAGTTTTTTATAGAGCAATTGCATATCATCCTTAATGGAGCAGTTGCCATCCTTGCGACAGGCATATATTTCCAGACACGGTGAGATTTTGAGTTTTGAGACCAGTACTTTCTCCACCTCGGCCCCGGCCTCCCTGGCAGCATCCAGCGCCCTATCAAGGAGAATTTCGGTATTGCTTTGTCTTCTGGGACTACCCATAATGCCTAATACTTTCATATTGTCTTATTGTCCCTATACGCCATACTTATCTCTCAGCATCCTCGAGATCTCAGGCAAGAAGGCAAACGCCTTCTCCACTATCTCTTCCTCAGAGCTGAAAACCCGGCATGTCCCTGTCTTTCTATCGGCGGTACTACTCTGCCCTATATCGCTAAGGCAACATCGGGCTGGTGCCACCAGTGCCTGCCTGGCAATTTGGTTCAAGGACAAATCTGTGTTCTGAGAAACCACTTCCCAATAGTCTGACAGAGTCGCTGCCAACTTTTCCGGTGTCTGCGTGGCCAGGACTGTGGATTCGGTAGGGACAATGCCCCACGAGATAATCCCACCTTTCCTGATAAATTCAGCCACGCTACCGGCATACTCCTTGGGCATAAATCCAATTTGATAGGCATCGAAGGACAGAATTTCCATCCCCAACTCCAACAGATAAGGTAAATTTACCTCGGCACAGAGATGCAGCCCCTTGGGGCCTTCCAGTCCGGCCACAAAATTATGGTAGTCTTCTTTGGCCTGCTGCTCATTATATCCCGAAAGACCACTGAACACATAACCCAGCCCGGGCTCATCCAGCCAGACAAAGGCATTGGGATTCCTTTCTTTAAGCTCCCGATACTGAACATTGGCTTTCTTCTGAATAAAATCAAACAATATAGTCCTTGCTTCATCGTTATAAATGATAGGCTTGAGGTTTTCGTCAAGCACCTTAAAGCCAAAGCTCACGGGACCGATGTTCTGTCCCCTGATAGCTTTATAATCTCGAAGCTCCTTAGAGAGAAACTTGTGGAATACTGCGGAATACTCGGCGGTGAGGGCAAAAACCTCCGGGATATCCATTTTCCCGAAATACTCGTCAAGTTCTTGTTCAAATCGGGCAGTGGTGAAACCAAGCCTCCCCTTGTCAAAGTCAATAGTTATGCCAGGAAAATTCTGCGATGCCTGAACATACATATCTTCATACAGGCTCACTTTGGGAAGCTGGGGCCAGAATGGGATATCCAGGCTCAAGGCAAGCTCCAGTGCCTTGTCAACATCCCTATGAGGCATTATCCCCATAGCGGTAGTGCTGCATCGCGCCTCGAATGCTATCATGAATTTTTAGCTCCTCTTCCTACCAATATCCCTTAAATCATAGCACGAAGGCGGGAAAAATCTTGTGTGCACGTTCGTATGATCAGTGACACCTCCTTTTTGTCTTTGCGAGGAGCCCCGATTCATCGGGGCGACGAAGCAATCTCTAGTATAATATGGATGATGACTAAGCAATACTATGTCTACATAATGACCAACAGCAGGAACACCGTACTTTACGTGGGTGTGACCAATAATTTAATAAAGAGAGTCTACGAACACAAAGCAAAGCTAGTTGACGGATTCACCAAGAAATACAACATTGTCAAACTGGTGTATTACGAGATCTTTGAGGACATAGAAAATGCCATCTTAAGGGAAAAACAATTAAAGACTGGTTCAAGGCAGAAGAAGAACACGTTGATTGATAGCACAAACAGAGAATGGCGCGACCTGTATGACGAGTTGTGAGATTGCCACGCCGAGCACTCACGGCGCTAAGTGCTCGGCTCGCAATGACATAAGAGGTTATTACCCAACGTTACAAACACACAGAGTGTCACTAATCTATCTGAGCTAGAGCATCTGGAATGCCCTTCAAGGAATTCTCTGACGCCGATGAGAGTTGATTCCAATCCTGTTTCGAGGATTAGGTTCTGTTCAACCTGATTGGTTAGTTACCTTTAACGAAAAGTATGCGTGTTCTTTATAATGTGCCGTTGCGTTTCCCGAGAAGTCCAGATGCTTTTACAACACTATCCTCTGCGAACAGCCTCCACCCTTTCCTATCTCTATATTCGGCATCCTTGACGATGTCTTGCTTGATCCAGCGGAACAGCGTGCTCTTACCTATGCCAACTATCTGGCAAACTTCAGCAGTCCTATAATAAACTTGGCCATCTATCTTTATAGGCATATGCAATACCCCCTAAGACTGATTGAATATAGTCTAAGACCCATTCACACTCCCGTCAATCACCCATTAGTAACCTTACTTTCGTATGAGGACTAAGATTGTCCTGCGCTCTACTACTTCCACAGAGTCGAGCAATAAGGGACGCGATAAACTCAAGTGTCTGATTCAGGTTATCTCTGAAATCAGAAGGGCTGGATTTTCCCGGTGTCGGGATATCCAGCCCTTGTACTTCACCAATCCCTTAACAGGTCCTCGCGCAATTCACTCTCAGGTATACTCAGGACCTCCGCCTCGCCGCCTAGTCGCCCAGACAGCCAGTGCCACGGACACCAGGACAAGCAAGCCTATTATGGCCGCCTTCTCGGCGGGAGTAGTGTTGACGGCTACGGTGCTCATGGCCACAGCCGGCACTAGCGCAGCCCTCACTATTGGCTTCAGGCTGGGATGCTCAGTTATGAACTCGGCTATCGGTGGGCTGACCCTGTAATAGAAATCTACGAAGGCCCGCCCCACCGGGTTGGTGAGCAAGTATTCATCTCGGAATTCACGGAGAATCTGTATTTCCTCGGCCATGGGCGTGCCGTAGGCTGCGGTGGCGATAAAACAACCCATTCCCTGTGACCGCCCGGTATAGCCATGATACTGATTGGGAGCGACATCGGTGCCACCAAAGAAGAAGTCGCCGATGACATCAACCACGGACATAACGCCATCATCGTCGAGCATGTCCAGAGGGATTGCAAGCCAGAAGTCGCTGGTGCCGTTGAGGACGGGGAAGCTGCCGACATAATAAAAGTCTTCATAATCTGGGTCCCATAAATACAGCTCTCCCATCAGCCCTGAGAGCAAAGCTTGAGCCGGTTCGCTTTCAAGCTGCCGTTCACCGCTGGTTATCTGGAGAGGTAAGGACCATTTTCCTTCTGTCATCCCATAGCCATATGCAGGGTAGATAAAGGCAACGGCATCGGCTCCGATGTCATTGGTGGGTTCGTCAGTGTAATCGGAGACATAGCCGGTCGAGGCATTTTGGTCGAGGTCGAGCCACATTTCATTGAACGTATAAGAGGAGTCAATGGGCTCAGCGGTCCTGACCCGGAAGTAGACGGTTGTCTCATCAGTCTGGAAGTCAGCGCCCACGATATCGGGACCGTAGCCATCAAACTGGTCGCCAACGGGGTCGGTGATGAACTCAGTCCAGGCAGGCTCAATCCACAATGTATTGGTAAGGCAGTTGTTTTCCTCACTTAACTCATCCACAACGTCATAGAAGTCGGCGCATACCGTTATTTCATCAGTTGGACGACTGATTGTCACAATAGTAGAGAAAGAGTCTGAATACTCTTCTCCTGGCTCAAGTGCCACCGGCACGGACTTAGTCTCAAGTAGGAGCCCATCCACTGTGAGGGCGGTTTCATGATTCGCCGGAGCAATCACATTGCCCTGGTTTTTTACGACATAGTGAACCGTGTAAGTCCCTTCATTTTCGTTTATCCATTCCTCCCATTTATCGGCGATGGCCAAGTCTGGCCCCTCGCCAGTGATGCCATGACCCTCATTGGGAGCGACATCGGTGGGCTCCCCAGAGTCGCCGATGACATCCACCACGTTCATAACCCCATCATCGCCCAGCATGCCCAGAGGGATGGCAAACCAGAAGTAATTGGTGTCGGTGAGGACGGGGAAGCCGCCGACATAGTAAAAGCCCTTATAATCTGGGTCCCATAAATAAAGTTCTCCTCGTAAAGTTCCGGATAAAACCTGTGTTGGTTCAGTGTCAAGCTGCCGTTCGTCATTGCTTCTCTGAATGGGTAATGACCACCCCTCTCCCATTGTCCCAGAGATACCCGTGGGGTAGATAAAGGCGACAGCATCGGCTCCGATGTCATTGGTGGGCTCATAAGGGTAATCAGACATATAGCCAGTCGCGTTATCGAGGTCGAGGTCGAGGAACACCTCATTCACGGTATCATTGGGGTCAAGGGGCTCAGCAGTCCTGACCCGGAAGTAGATGGTTGTCTCATCAGTCTGGAAGTCAGCGCCCACGATGTCAGGACCGTAACCATAAAACTGGTCGCCAACGGGATCGGTGATAAACTCATTCAACTCAATGACAGAAACTGAGAGTCTCCTGGTGGCAGTTGCTTCGTCAGCATCAGTTAACTCGACAGTGAAGTTGAATGTGCCAGTTTCTGTTGGTGTGCCTGAGATAATGCCAGTTTCACCGTCAAGCCCCAGTCCATCGGGCAGGGCGCTGTCTATTATCGCCCATGTGTAGGGCCTGGTGCCGCCGTAGGCGTTGAGGGTCGCATGGTATTCCTCGCCCACCACACCACGAGGCAACCCAGTGGTTACAACTACAAGCTCATCAAAGGGCATGGTTACCGCCCTTATGAAGATTGTCTTGGCGTCCTCGGTCCAGTGGCTCACATTGGTGTAAGATTGGGGCGCTAGACCGGCCAGGAGTATATGCAAGCTTTCACCATATACGCCCAGTGCCACTGCGTCACCCTGTATCCCGTGATACTCGGAGCCGCTATCAGCAATAGTGTAGCCGGAGTAGCCCCAGAACCAGGCATGGTCACAGTCACCACCATTTATGATGGTTATGTTGTCCCCTTCCTCCCAGCCTTCAAAAAGCTGGTGGGTCTGCTTTACCTGGTAATATACATCGCCATTCCCATAAGCATGCCCTTGCCCGACCGGGTCGCCGAGGTACTGTTGCAATAGCGATATCCCGTCTGGGTTTGATAACGGCCAGGAACTGGTGAAGATGACCCTCACCTGGTTATCGCTGGCCGCCTGCAGGAACTCCAGGAAGGTGTCTTTCCCGGGGTCAGAGGGGCGGTTTACCACCACAGCATAGTAGTCACCTATATCATCGATTATATCCCAGTCCCTTTCCTCTGCCCAAATGTCATTGTCAATAAGAAGGTTGGTCAACTGGGACTCGTAATCACCTAATACCGCCACACCCCGGGACCCAATGCGGACATCAAAGCTGTCAGCCCATGGCCCACCGTTGCTGGCGGTGATATCCAAATTGAATCTTACTATGTGTCCATCTGAACATGCCTGATCTATGGTAAAGTCGTAGGCGTCCAGGCTCGTGGCGACATCGCCGGGTGGGATATTTCCATAGTCCTCGCTAGCATCGCTGATGTCAATATAGGGGTCGGTGACACAAGAATGACCTGTGAGAACCACGTCATCTATATACGCCCCCTCATATGTAACGCTGTAGTCACTATAGAACAGGAAGCCAACTTGTGTTGCCGTTAGTGGTACCTCTACGCTATCCGATACCCAGCCGCTACTGTTGCCGGTGTGAGACTGCACCGAGTGCCATAAGCCGTCGAAGTAAACGACATCAAAATGGTCATAGGAATACTCGCAGTCGAGCCAGTATTTATAGCTGAGGGTAGCTGAGTCATACGCGCTGAGGTCCACGTCTCTCACCATGAACGCTTCCATATAATTGTCATAGGATTGTCCAGGCACGTCGCTCACCTCAGCACAATAGGCGCTAAAGTTGCCGGAATATGCCCTGTAGTTGCTCTGCCCCCAGTAATCCTTTCCACTACGGGAATCCACATCATCAACGTATATCCAATCCCCAGGCCAGCTCCCCTCAAAGTCGTCAGAGAATATCGTCGTGCTAGCATAGGTAGTAGCAGTGAGCGTGGCGCTGACATCAGAAAATGTTGTATTGGTCGAGGTATTTCTCAGAGTGACCGGCATGTCGATGGATTCGCCCGGCTCTGGATATCCGTCATTGTCGCCACCAGCGCTGTCGTCTATTTCATGGCTGTCGTATGTTACCCCTTCGTATAATTTGAGAGCTAGCTCAGGGTCGCCAAACAGGTTAATCTCGTAATAGCACCACCTCTCAATCTCATCGCCAACACGGCCGGCGTTGTCCTCTTTGGAATCCTGGTTAGCTATGCCGATGTTGAGTATATCCTCGCCAAACACGGCATCCCAGAACTCGCGGTCATAATGCTGTGATGGCCCATCAGTGCTACCTCCAGCGCCCCAGCCATAGCGGGAATTGGCAATGAATGCCACGGCGCCATGGGGCTGGGTCGTCAGGTGCTCGGCTATGCAATCGTAGTCAGTGTAATAACCGGAGTCATCCCTGTTGTCGAATGACCCACTATAGCAACCCTGGCTGTAACCAATGAAATACAATTCGTCGTTAGTCAGATTATCGACGTCCGAGTTAACCATCTTCATCACATAGCCCACGTTGGCGTGTCCCAGGTGGTTTATCAGGTGAACATTATCGTTGATGATGTTAATTATCTCGCTTGCCGGCCAATCGTGGCCGGGATAGTCACGGTCATATAAGGTTGACACGTCGAACCCAGGGGCATAAGCCGAGTCTTCAAACCCGACAGTGGTATAGCCATGGGCACTGGAGCCATCCTTAATCTCGTCTTTATAGTTCCCACCCCAATCAGCCACACCTCCAAAGCCGAGATATTCGCCGACCATCCATACTTTCCTGAGATTTTCGTCGGTCACAGGCATACTCTGGTAAGCGAGCGTCTTGCTGACAAAATTCTGCACCTCAGCCTGGGAATCAACCGGTGCTCTGCCGACATAGACCTCGGCAAAGAGGTCAACTTCACCACCGCCCGGTCCATCGTTAGGCTCACCGTAAATTCCGTTGGCGTTATAATCAAAGGTGCCATCCAAGCAGGCATAATACATATCGGCTGCGATATCACTATCACCATCAGCGGCGAAGCCGCGGGCGGGGATAATATCATCTCCGCTCTCGCCACCGACATCGGCTCCATCGCCGTCGCCGCCCAAAAGCACGTATTTCGTGCCCCAATTGCCGTTGGCATCGATAATGAAATTCCGGATTTTAGTCTGGTTATCCACGCCCCCGTCAGGTCGTGTGCCGGAGTAATTGGCATAAATCCATTCTGTGGTGACAATGGTGGCGGTAATCCCTCGAGAAATCTTCTCATCCCTGAGAGCCTGGAAGTTATTAGGTCCGGGAGTAGCCTCGAGAGCCTCATTGGTAATAATCACATACTCATAATCAGCGGGGTCTAAAAGGGAGAGTGTTTCGAAGCTAGACGGGGCTGCGCGGTAGCTCTTGATTGCATCTGGGTTATCCACCATTTCTCTCACCACGTCCTCATCCTGTGCCAGATGTTTGACACTCCGCCACCCGCCTTGGGCTGTTGCCGCTGCTCTGAGTGTTACCTCTACGGTCAAATTTTCATAATAATATAGTTGTCCTGGTTCGGGAATGTATTCTACAGGATGAAGATTCACCAGCAATATCCTGCATCCCGCCTTGGTTTGAATCATGTCATCAGAGTATAGCTTGCCAGGGAATGGGGCTGACGAGTCATACACTTCACGATCGGGCGGAGTCACGTTCACTGAACCTTCGTAGCTCAAAGGCACCGCCTTTTGCCCTGGCTCAACCATATATGAACCTGGCAACGCTACTTTGTTGCCGCAGATTACTGTGATGCGCTCAACATCAAAGCCATAGGGAAGCAGGATATTTGCTGTCTTAAACGGCAGGACGGGTAACCCCGGCTCACTCCATTTAGGCAAATCTTCCATGGTTACCGAAACACAACCTTCAGCGGCAGGAAGAGCGCCCTTTGGGGGCGGAATCTCCGAAGTCTCCTCGACAAGCGGCTCAGGAAAGTCATAAGTAATGGTGATTGCTTTTTGCGACGAAGCTGGGTATCCTTGGCAAGATATGTTTGCGGGCAAAAGAACGAAACACAATATTAGCACACATATCCCCGACAGAATCCGAATCCTAGTTGCTATGTTCATCTTATGAATTCTCCTTTCGTTACATAATCAAAAGGTAAGCTGCAAAGACAGAGCCCTATTTTCGTTGAAAACATCGTACGGAAGCTGTACTGCGCCATCTTCGAAAATGCCCAACAGCCGCCTCTCCCTTATACTGAGCCGCCTTGCCATCTGCATCGAACTCATCTGGCTGGCCACGTCTGTAAGTGAAGCTTACATCCTATAAATGTGTAAGGATGACACCTATGAGAATAGTTTGTATAAATATAAGACTTCTTCAAAAAAAAGTCAATACCTCGATTTGATACGTACCTTGTGCCTTTTAGCTCTATTATGTATACCATTTAATTTGTTCATTGCTTAAGTCCCATTGAGCACGTTTGGAATGAATCACGATTTACACAATGCAGGACTGCACGAAAGCCAGAAAAGTGCCATCCCCTTTCGAGAGTTAGGACTGCAGGGACAACCTCGGGCTTGGCACCACGTAGTAATTAAGGCTGGCGGAGGTATTCTCAAATCGAATAGGGTCGAGGAAATTAACCTCGACCCTATTCTTTGCTTGCGTGCAGTAAAGGAGGCGTTTATTCAGGCGACGGGATCCATGACGCGCCCAACAAAGAGAATGGCACCCGTCTGGATGTCGCGAATCAGGAAGATGAAGGGGCGGTCTAGGGTGACTTCCACAGGAGGTTCTCCTGGTGCTGATGTTGTTCCGACAATCACTGCGGTGGCAGCAGCAGCCTCTGTGCCGGCTTCATCCACAGCAACGAATGCCTTGTGTATAACGTCTGATATGAACAGCTCTGGACTACCAGTCATTCCAGAGAAATCCGCATCATCAGGAGAAAAGGCATCTCTCATGCCCATATCGGAGAGGGTATCCTTCAGGCTGAATTGTGACTCGAATTTAAACTGGGGCATCGTCAGGGTGACCCGAGTGTTTTTCAGAGCCTTTATAATGTCATCAACCTGCTGAGCTTGAAGTCCTTCTTCAAAAACCTCGAAGTTCCCGGAGGTAGGGAGCAAAATCACCATGGAGAGTTCATCACCATCATATGGCAGCTCAACTGCCTGATATCCTTCCCCTTTGGCATAGCCAAATGACTCCGTCTGCTTCATCATCGGTACTGTTACCTGCCCGCCGTCAAGAAGATAGAACGGACCGTTTGCTGTCATTTTCTTATCGAAAGGATTTTCCCAGGCAGCATTGAAGTAGATGGCGTTGGTCAGCACAAGGCGGGTCAGGGCATCAATTGCGCCCTGCGGGATAAGGTCTTTAATGCGACCTTCCGTCTGGTCACTGACCCAATCGTTAATGGCGACGCGGGACTTTTCCGTCTCCGTTCTAAAGTCCAGTATTCTCAGCCCGGCACCGTAGTTCTCAGCAAGCACATCAAGGAAGTCCGAAAGGAAAGTATAGTCCTTTTGCCCCCAGATAGCGTTGACAATGTTCAGCCTGAATCCCTTTCCATCCTTGCCTTGAGCACCTTGGCCCCTTTTGGCAAGTTCGGCATCGAGCCAGTTAAATGCTGGGTGCAGCCTCTCCTGTTCCAGCAAGAATTGAAGAGTAGCGGCCATCTGCTCTGCAGTTTCGCCGCGCGCTCCGGCGTAGGTCATGGCTAGCGCCAGTGAGATGCTGTAAGGAGAGTAGAAAAGATTGCCTTCGTTGCCTTTAAGCGCCTGATAAAGCTCGAAGGCGAAGGCGCTGTTTCCCTCAACCAGTAATGCTTTCTCACTCGCACTGATATCCGGTGAAGTTATCCGCTCTTTATCTGATTTGAGCACCTCGGCTGCTGCCGGCTGAACCAACTGAATAGAAGCTATCACCGGCACCAGCAACACTAGAGCTAATACGATTACCAGTATCTTTTTCATTTCGTTTACCTCCCATAAGTATTTAGGTCATTCACCGCCCTGGGATACCCGGGGTGACAGTTGAACCGTCTCCAGATTCAACTGGAAGCTGCACCTCATTGATATAATCCAGATTGTCCAGGCTGTTCATCATTATCTTGGCGTCCGAGATAGTGTACAGAACATCGCCTATGTAAAGAGACCTGGTCACCGCGAAGGAAGAGTAAAGGTAGTAATAACCTTGTTCCAGGTCAGAGGGATTCTCGATATGGGTGATCTTACCTTTGAGTTGGAGCCCTTGGTCTAGAGATACATTAAGCACATACGCGCCTTGCCAGACATATTCACCATATGCATTAGGAGGAACACCTCCAGGATACTGACTCTCATCTATTTTTGCGACCAAAACAGGTATCACCAGCAGGTTCCTGGACTTATCAAATAGGAAGGCCTTGTGGTCATACAGAACCGGCGAATCAGTGCCCCGGTCACCTATTACATACGGATCGCCTATCTCCACGGGGTGGTTGACATCGCTGACATCAAAGAGTGCTATCTTAATTCCCTGATACCAGGCAAAGTCCTCCTCCTCTGCCTCCACTGTTTCCTTACCTATGCCTATAAGGTGCGTTTCGTCGTAGGGGTGGAGGTAGTCTGAGTAGCCACTTATCTTCAACTCCCCGAGAACTTCAGGGTTCTGGGGATTACTCAAATCTATCACGAATAGAGGGTCCGTCTTTTTGAAGGTCACCAGATAGCCTCTCTCGCCCATAAACCGGGCAGAATGGATGCTTTCCCGAGGAGCGAGGTTTTCCAGCGAGCCGGTAATGTTAAGAGCCATGTTCAAAACGTATACGTTATTCCGCTGTGCTGGTTCGTAGGTTGTCGTTGCCACCCTGAAGTAGCCATCATACTCATCCATAGAGAACTGATTTAGCACCAT
>JBEKTM010000059.1:0-18250 GCA_049516035.1 Dehalococcoidia bacterium | reverse complement strand
AATTCCCAGTTAGTCACTACCGGTACTGGCGGCTATGTAACCATCTCCAACCTCCTCCCAGGCCAGTACACCATTACCGAGACCCTTAAAGCTGGCTGGACATGCACCACCGGTAACCCCCTCAATAATGTCGCAGTGGTTTCTGGCAAAACAACAACAGTGTATTTCGGTAACAAGCAACAATCTTAATACCTGTCGTTGAGACAGCAACTCTGTGCAGAGGGAATGGAAGCCCCCTCTAGCAGGAAGCCGCTGGGAGGCGAGGCTCGTGAGAGCCTCGCCTCCCCTGTCTTTTATCGCTTGTTCGAAACCTACTTCAATGACGTTTGGTGCAGGCTCACTACGTTGAACAAGAAATAGTTCATCTCATCATTCCTCCGTCCTAGTACCATTTTCTACCCAAAATAGTACCAAAACAATACCATCAGGTGATTATATGGTCGGATGGGGTAGTTTATATTGGGACAGGTTGATTAAGTAATAGATGGAGTAGGAAATGATGGATTATGAGCGGATGGATAAGATGCTTACGCCAAGGGAAGTAGCTGAGCTCCTCCACGTCCACCCCAATACCCTGAAACGCTGGAGTGATAAAGGGAGAATCGTAGCCTACCGCATCAACCCTCGGGGTGACCGAAGATATAAGCTACAAGACATCGATTGCTTCCTTGGCCAGTTTAACCCGGCCAGGGACAGCGCCAGCAGAGTTTGCTGAACTGGGGAAAACCAGAGGTCAGTGACCAATCTCCTTTCATGGAAAAGTAGGGGAGGGGATAAGCCCTCCTCTACGAAAGCTCACCGCACCTGTTGACTAGCCCGCACATCTTGGCGGCTGATTATGCTCTTTTGCTCTACCCTAGTCACTCGAAATAGCGGACTGGGCGAGATACTGTTTCACAAAATTTATGGCATCTGTAGATGTTGGGTCCACTTCGTTTAGTATTGCCAAATAGAAACTGGCATAATCGCCCAGGAGAACCAAACTTATTACCTGAGCTAAGGCGCTTTTCCCTCTAGCCTCAACAAATTCATAAGCGATCCCCGCCTTGGCTAGCAATTTAGCGGTAATCTCATAGCGAAGCAGGTTCCGGGGACGGAGTGAAGATGAGCGCAGCATAAGCACGAATATCCTTTCCTTCGCCTCGAGCGGGAATTCGTAGCCGACTACGGCATTGTGATTAAGTTCAGGGAAACTCTCAAAGAAGGCCCAGGCCTTGCTGTTTTCATTAAATTCCCCCTTCCAGCGCTGGGCTACTTCTGAGAGTATCTCGGCTCCATAAATGACTGCTATATGCCCCCACAGCTTGGTCGCCAGTTGCTTGGCGGGATTGGAAGCCAGAGCCTTGGTTTCCATGAGGTCTCTGGACAGTCTCTTCAGAATGTCCACCGTCTCCTGTAAATCTGCCGACTTATCTCCAAGCAGACCAAGCTTCTGAAAAATGCCCACTAGGGGAATAAAACTATGAGGTAGGGCAGCCCTGGGAGGTGCTTGGTAGTCTATCACGAAAGTCGGAATGCCTTCCTGTTCAGCTAAATGCTTAAGTTTGCCGCCTGAGGTGATGACCAGCTTTTTGGATCGGGTTCCTAGCGCTTTGGTGAATGCCGAGAGGGTTTCTTCGGTGTTCCCTGAATAGCTTGAGGCGATGACCAGGGTATTTGGCAGTCCGTAGTCCCGGTGTACCCAGACAGGCACTTTGCTTTCAGCTAAAGCCAGCCGACGCACGATATCGCCGCCGATAGCCGAGCCACCCATCCCCGCGATAACGACATTAGATATTTTGGTATATTCGCGGGGGAGCTCGAGCTTCAGGACTTTTCCCCAGGCTTTCTGGCATTGCTCAGGAAACTCGTGCAGGTGGTCGAGCATTCCTGATTTATCGAACTGCCGGTAGACTGAGGTATTATCTAAATCAACCATCTTTAACCCTCGATATCCTGCTACCTATGCCCTAATCGACTGAGCTATGGTTCCCGTTTAGTAGCATACTCCAATCGAGTGATTCAGGCAACTCGAATTGTCATTGCGAGCCCTTCGCTTTTTGTCATTCTGAGCCCCAGGCGAAGAATCTCACCTCCGCTCGGGGTAGACTCCGCGTGGCAATCTCAAGAGATTGCTTCGGCGAGTTCCCTTGCTTGCGCTCGGGATACCTCGCAATGACACACGGTAACCAGTAAGCAGTTTGCAAATATTATCATTGACATCTGGATAAGTTAGCGTTAACCTTATTGAAAGGAGCAAAAATTCCTTTAATGTGAGATGGCTATGGGTGGAGACAAAAAGAGAGTGCTTATTCTGGGTGCAGGTGCGGCGGGGATTAGCACGGCACTGGAGTTGAAGAAGGCCTCTGCTGGTGTACCGGGGCTGGAGGTAACAGTGGTGGACCAGCGGGATTATCATCATCCGCTGCCTTTTATATGGCAGGTAGTTAGCGGGAGCGTTGAGCCCAATCATATCTCTTTCCCTTTACATGCCTTGCTGAGACAAAGAGGGGCTGCGGGACCGGTTAAGTTCAGACAAAGCCGGGTACAGAGTATAGATGTGGCAAGGAAGGTGGTCAGCACCGATGATGGGGAGCTGGAGTGGGACTATCTGGTGGTGGCTTTGGGCAGCACTACTAATTTTTTTGGGATGGCCGATGTCGAGGAAAGTTCGCTAATCTTGAAATCTCTGAGCGATGCTGTCAATATCCACAATCACATTTTGGATAACTACGAGTCAGCGTTGCGGGAGGGGGATGAACAAAGCCAGCGTGAGCTACTCACCTTTGTAGTGGTGGGAGGCGGGCCCACCGGTGTAGAACTGGTGGCGGCTATTCAAGACTTCGTGCGCAAGGCGCTGGTACGGGATTATCCTTCCCTGATGTCCCAAACTCGAGTGCTGCTGGTTGAGGCACAAGATGCTCTCTTATCTGGCATGAAGGCTAAAATGTCAGAACTGGCTATCAGCCGGCTGCGCTCTCGAGGAATTGAGATTTTATTGAAAACTCGTATTACCAAAGTCTGGTCAGGTGGTATCCAGACTGCCGATGGGCAGACTATATCGACTCGCACTGTTATTTGGGTAGCAGGGGTGAAGCCGGTGGCTGTTGTGGAATCATTGCCTTTCAATAAGGCGAAGGGTGGGCGCATTATTGTGAATCAATATCTGGAAGTCCCGGAGTCACCCGGGGTCTATATACTCGGGGATTGCGCTTATTCATTACAAGAACATGGCTCGGTACCCTACCCCCCAACACAACAAGTAGCTCAGCGACAGGGCCCGGCCTGTGCCAGGAACATCATCCGTGCTATACAGGGCAAGGAACAGCTAGCATTCCGTTACAAATTTAAGGGGCAGGTAATATATATGGGCAGGAATCTGACGGTGGCTCAGGTATGGGACCGTGTCTTCGATGGTTTCGCTGCCGCGCTAGTGCGGCGAGTCTATTATTTATGGGTATTTATCTCATATCTTGGGCTGCCGACGGAATTCAAGAGAAAGCTAGGTGCCGTTCGTGACTGGATCCCTGCCTACTTTTACCATCGCAATACAGCTCACCTGAAGTAGACGGCATAGGCGGAGTAAGCCTCAGAGGTAGGCAGGGGTGCCTACGCCGTCTGTACGATGTATGTTGACTATCACGAGGACGTTGGCTATTTGACTCCTCTGGACTGTGCCTGCTAGACTGCTCCATTCTATAACTACCAAATGAGAGGAGGTGACATGGCAGACCCAAGAGTCGAAACTGTAGCTAAGATTCTGGTTGATTATTCCGTGGGGGTGCGGCCGAACCAACTGGTGAGGATCACCGGTGACCCTGAGGGTGCGCCGTTGATTTTGGCTGTCTATCAAAAGGTTCTGGAGCACAAGGCTCACCCTTTTCTCCAGGTTGAGCTGGAAGAGGCAGAGGAACTTCTGTACACCTATGCCAGCGATGCCCAGCTCGATTACGTCCCCCCGTTTATGCAGGACATTATTGAGCAAATCGACGCAAGCATCGGGATCTGGACGGATGCCAACACCAAGCGGCTCACCAATACTGATCCTGCCAAGCAATCCCGCCGAGCAGTGGCCAGGCGTCCCCTCTCAGACCGATTGCTCGAGCGGGCGGCTAAGCAAGAGCTCCACTGGACCGGGACCCTCTACCCGACCCAGGCTTTCGCTCAGGATGCGGAGATGTCGCTCCGCGAGTTCGAAGATTTCGTCTACAAGGGTTGTCTGGTCCATGAACCTGACCCCATCAAAGCTTGGAGAAGAATTTCTAAAGAGCAGCAGCGCCTCGTTGATTGGTTGAACAAGGCCAAGGAAATCCATGTTCTGGGCCCGGATACCGATCTTAAGCTCGAGGTTACTGGCCGGAAGTGGGTTAACTGCGACGGGCACGAGAACTTTCCCGATGGAGAAGTCTTCACCGGCCCCATTGAGCAGAGTGTGAATGGGCACATCAGATACACTTATCCTGCCTGCCACTTCGGCCGTGAGGTGGAGGATGTCCGGCTGAAGTTCAAGGATGGGAAAGTCGTCAAGGCCACAGCGGGCAAGAATGAGGAGTTTCTGTTGAAAATGCTGGAGACCGACAAAGGGGCACGCTATGTGGGAGAGTTCTCCTTCGGCACCAATTCAGGGATCCAGCGGTTCACTAAGAACACGCTCTTCGATGAGAAGATCGGCGGGACCATCCACCTGGCTCTGGGGAAAGGTTATCCTGAGTCAGGGAGCAAGAACAAATCCGCCATCCATTGGGATATGGTCTGCGACCTCCGGCAGGGTGGAAGAGTCTGGGTCGATGACACACTCTTCCTCGAGGATGGGAAGATCCTGGTCTAAGGCAAGGCCTCGTAACAGTCCTTTTGATGGATTGTCCCGGCGGTTTGATTGTCGCTTCATGGGGCAAGGCTGTCTGTTTTCACCCACAGCTTCTCTCCATCGGTAATGAACTCAATGGTGCCATTCTCATCTGTGCGATAAACATTGCCCTCGCCCAGCCTGCCAATCAATCTCTCCACCACATCTTGGGCAGGGTGGCCAAAAGTGTTATTTGCACCTACTGAAATCACCGCCACTTCAGGGTCAACCGCAGCCAGAAACTGCTGAGAAGTGGAAGTCTCGCTGCCATGATGGGCTACCTTAAGCACAGTGCTTTTCAAATTAGCTCGCTGCCCGATAAGCTCGAATTCAACTTCTTCTCCGATGTCGGCAGTAAACAGGAAACTGACCTGGCCCCAGCTTAGCCTCAGTACCACTCCATTGTTATCCACATCATCGCTGGTCCCCTCCCATAAGCTTGCTGGCGGATTTAGCACCTCCAACTTAGTTCCGTTGCCCAAATCAATCTCCTGCCCCGCTTGGGCTTTATCCCGCTTTATTTGCTTCTCTTCAACAAGATTACACCATTCCTGATAGATAGAGGAGATAGAGGAGTTGTAAGATACTCCGGGCTCAAGCACCTGCTTCACTTTGTACCTCTGAAGAATATCTACCAAGCCTGTGACATGGTCAGCGTGATGGTGAGTACAAACCACGAGGTCTATCGTCCTATCCCAGAAAGGCAGTTTTTTGCTCAGTTCCAAATTGATTTTCTGAGGGTCAGGGCCGCCATCAATGAGTATGTCTTGGCCATTGGGTGTTTGAATCAGTATAGCATCTCCTTGTCCCACATCAAGAAAACTTACATGGAGCTTGCCATCGGGCATGGTCAGAGTTATAGACCACACCAGGATAGCTACTACCAAAAGGGGCAGGACAAGCCATTTTGGAGAGAAGCCGAGGCGAGGTTTAGGAATGCCTTGAGCGACCCTCTTTATTCCTGAAGTCAGCTTAGAGAAAAAATCAGCCAACTGATTTCGGCGGCTAATGAGAGCTATAACTCCCGCCAATATAGCATAGTACCCCCAGATATACCAAGCGGGAAAAGTAGTCACCGCTAATGAAGAGTGAGGCAGGGCATCGAAGCCTTGAACCACCGAAAGGAAGTAGCTGAGAAAAAGCCAGGCCAGCCAGCCCAATATTTGAGCGGCAAGCATGGCGAAGAGTCCCACGAAGGCAACTGATGTAACTATGATAGCAGGCAAAGCAAGCAAGGAAAAGAAGGTTGCCGGCACGCCGACTAAAGAGACTACACCAAAGTTGTAAGCTATGAGTGGAGCAACTGCCACGATAGCTGCCAGGGTTGCGGCAAAGCCGTCAGTTATTATACTGGCTGTGGACACAAGCCTGTCCCTGTTCTTAAACAAGCGAGCAGTACCTTTCCTTCCCCAGGCCTGAAAATAAGGATAAAAGAAAATAAGCCCAGCCATGGCTAGAAAGCTGAGTTGAAAAGAGACGCTCCACAATAATTGAGGCTGTATTCCCACCATCACCGCGGCGGCGAAAGCCAGGGCAATGATGGCGCTTCCCTGCCTCCCCAGGTATTCAGCTATTAACAACAAGCTTCCCATGATTGCCGCCCGAATTACTGGCGGATTCATCCCGGCTAGCAAGGCATAAAGCCATGTAGCCACGAGGGCCAGCCAGATATATATGGAACGCTGCCGGCCAAAGACCAGAATACCCAAGCTAAGGAACATGGCAATAACGATACTGATATTCAAACCGGAGATGGCTAATATGTGCGCTGTCCCCGTCCTGGAAAAGGCTTGATTGAGAGAATCGGGTATGTTGCTCCTCAAACCCAACAGAATACCCTGAGCTAATGAACCTTGGGGCTCGGGCAAAGCTCTGGCTAGGGAAGCGGAAAGTCGTTGCCTCAGAGAGTAAATCCACTGCAAAGGCTTGATGCCCTCGCCCTGATCTAGAAGTTCTACTTTCGGATAATAAATGACCGAGTAAATTCCCTGGCGTTCCAGGTAGCTTTTATAATCAAAGTTGTCAAATGGTTGCGGCGTCTCCAGCTTTCCTGTCACATTAAGCACATCCCCATAATGGTAGGCGGGGTATCGCGGTACTTGCATCAAAGCAGTTCCCGATACCTCTTTCCTTTCGTCATTGACAATTATTTCGCTGGCGGAAAATGTCAGCAGGCAAAGTCTATCTCGAATGTCAGGCTCCTCTGCCACCATGCCGTGAATCTCTACGCTTTCGTTGTCGTTATAGAAGCAGAGAGAATGCTCGTCTAGTGAAGGTAAGCTTGATGGGAAGCGAAGCCCGCCGCCGAAGAGAGCCAGGAGGCATAACCCGGCTACTATTAAGGTCTTTGTGCTGTTGCGGAGGAAAGGTATAAGCACGAAAGGGATGAGTACCGAGGATAAGGCAAGTAAAGGCAGGCTAATCTTGGAACCCAAAAATACCCCGGCGACCCAGGCACAGCTAACATAAAGAAGCCACATGGAAGAGACCCCAATCCCGTACGATTATGTTATGACCTAGTTTACCAGTTTGCCCTGCGTCAAGGCTAGATACAATTAGCTTATCTCTGTGGTAAAATAGACTTATATTGAAGATTCTGTGAGTCTTATGAAGAAGGTTACGGAAATGTGCAAGTCAAAGAGCAGAAAGGGATGCGAGCACCCGGAGAGGCTGAAGGGCAAACCAGAGGAATGCAGTCCTGAGCAAATCAAAGAATGCCATGGGGAGGTTGTAGAGCATCTCTGCGTAAAAGAGAAGTAGCCCAGCCAGGGGATTTGTAGAGGCATTCTATGCAAAAGGGCACAATAAAACGGCTAATTGCAGACCGTGGTTTTGGATTCATCAAGACAGAGCGGGAAGAAGACCTCTTCTTTGGCCGCAACCAGCTTCAAGGGGTGGACTATGGTTCCCTTAGGGAAGGGCAAAAAGTGGAATTTGAGGTTACACGGGACCCCAATGGTCACCTCCATGCAATCAGGGTGAGGCTTGCTCCGCCTAAAGGTGAATAGCAGCAAGTCCAGCCAGCGGATTTGTGGGCAGCCTCAAGCTATCCTCAAACTTTATGTTTCTTGTCTGTTGTCTACCAGGCTGCTATAATCTTGTAAAGGGAATTGCGTTTACTAGGTGACGTATGGCTCAGAAGAAAGCAGACAAAAAAAAGACAGGAAAGACAGCGCGGAAGAAATCCGCGGAATATCTTCGGAAGGGCCCGAAGAAGTGATGAGATAAGGGCCGATTTATTAGGCAATATAATAATATAAGGTGGAACCTCAAGGACGACTAGGTGAGGAAAAAGGATTTTCTCTGGCTTCTCCTGTATCCTGTCTACCAGACCATCGGCACGATCAGCCATGAGGGAAGCCATGCCCTTGCTGCAATGGCAGAGGGAGCTAAGGTCACGGAGTTCGTATTCTGGCCCAGCTTCAGCAACGGGAGATTATTCTGGGGGTATACAGGCTGGCATGGTTCCACGACCTGGTTTACCATAGCTGCCCCGTACTTCTGTAACCTGATCACCTTCTTCTTCGTCCTCTTGATCATTCTCGAAGCTAAACCCCAGCGCAGGTGGCTGTGGCTCAATATCCTGATAATCGGGATGTTGTCACCTTTCATAAACAGCGCCTACAACTACTTCGGTGGGGTGGCCGGGAGTCCAAATAATGATGTCGGCAGACTGCTGAGCTCTCTTGATCCCATTGCCGTTCACTTGTATTTCGTTCTCACGTTACTGTTCTACGCTTGGGGGGTATACCACTGCTATTTTCGCAAGAAAACATGGCATCCAAAATAGGATGTATAATTTGCCTGGTGGGTGGTGCAACTAGTGAATTTACAGAGGAAACATTCTGGCTAAACGTTCATGAAAGCATAGCGGTAGTGTAAATATTTTTCTCCCTCTCTTTTGGTACTCTTCCTCTTCTTCAGCGTGCCCACAGAAATGTCTGCATTAGTTGCCATTGAGCACTGATAGCCCCCAATGACATTCCCTTTAGATACTATGTCGTAGTAATAATTGTTATCTCGGAGGGCATGGAGAACTGTAGTGGAGCTTACCGCCGACCCATAACGTTGCCGAGTTAGTGCCTTGTTTATGGTATGGTACTTTAGCTTCGTCTGCCCGACACCACCTGCCTGATAACGCTGGGGAAGTAAGTTCATGTTGATGGAGTGGTGCGTCACTCCCTCTCCGGCACCCGAGGTGCGAGCCCAATTGGGATGAGCCACAGCACTAGAGCTTTCATAGCGCTGGGAGAGTTGCTTCATATTGATCGTGTGATGAATCATTTTTTCTTCTTTAGGGGATGTATCAGGCCAACCAGACTCAACTTTAAGACTATTACCAGCCTTATAACGCCCGGAAGGACTCTGCATATCCATGGCATGGTGGACTGTCCTATCCCGCATATCATGCCAACTCTGCCAAACTGAGGGAGCAATGTTGGCTTCAAAGCTACGGCTACCTGTAATTTGGCCAAGAATAGCACGTTCCTCACTCAGAGTATAGCGCTTTACCGAGCTCGGGACGCTGGATTCGCTATCAGCGTCACCGCTAAAACGCCCAGTGTGAGCTAGATAGTATTCAACCATTCCGCGGAGGCGATTATTCTGACTAGCCTCATGTCTTCTGGATAAATAGCGCGCGGCAAGTATAATATCAAAGCGATACCTAGGCGCCTCAGAAACTTAACGCGTGTTCTAGCCTTAACCATGTTACCCAATAAAAACACATCCCCGCCAGTCTCTATCCCTCGGTTATAATGACTGGCGGGATAAGCAAACTACCAAACTAGTTTGCAGATGTACTTATTAAAGTGTAGTGCGCTTGCCGAGCGGTGTCAATAGGGTATGGCAACCTATGCTAGAATACCCTCTAAGAAATCATACTTGATGGCAATGTGTAGCCCAGCCAGCGGATTCAGAGGAGTCTTTTCGATTATTACGAAGGGGTTAAGCAACATTGTCTAGGAGGATAATGGAGGTGAAAGGAATGGAGCAAAAGGGACTAGAGAAGCTTGTAGGGCAAGCCATAAGATTAGTTAATTTAGCTGATTATCAAGAAGGTTCCGTGGTGAGTCGAACGATAATTGATAAAAAGACGGGTACAGTCACTTTTTTCGCCTTTGCCGAGGGACAAAGCTTAAGTGAGCATACGGCGCCATTTGATGCCTTAGTTTATCTCCTTGAGGGTGAAGCAGAAGTCGTTATCTCCGGCAAGCCTATTCGCCTGGTAGGTGGTGAGATGGTCATAATGCCAGCTCATCAACCACATGCTCTGCGAGCAGTAAAGAATTTCAAGATGATTCTCATAATGATACGATCTTGATACAAAAAAAGAATTAAGATAGCCATGTTGCTTAACGGAGCGAAAGAACAGGGGCTTTCTAGTCTGACACGGTTATGTAGTCTTTTATCTTGTCAAATGTCCCTTGGCCAATGCCTTTGACATTAAGTAGGTCCTCGATTGTTCTGAACGGGCCTTTTTCATTGCGGTAATCCACGATAGCCTGGGCTGTAACCTCACCTATGCCGGGCAGGGCGTCAAGGAGCCAGGACTCGGCTCGGTTGATGTCTATCTTCTGAGGAGATTGTTCTTCGCCTTCCCGCGGAATATAAATCTCGATACGGCTGAGGTTGGCATCGGGTTCAACTCCGCTATTCAGAAGAAGGGCTTGTATGGTGACACCTTTTTGCCAGGGATAGATGCCGGGGTTAGCCACAGCGCCACCGATGTAAATCTCCCCGCTTTGCTCTGGAAGCTCCGTTTGAGATATGACGATTTCTACAGGCTGGCTCCTGCTGTGCTGCACTGCCAACGTGACGCCGCCAGCTATTGCGGCGATAAGCAGGAGGACAGTTACGGATAGGTAAAATCTATCAGCACGGCTCATGGCATAGCTCCTTTCTCAATAAGTAGCGTTCTGCATAATATTCTATAATAAAATCCCCTTCCCTCCAATACGTTTTAAAACGGCCACTCCTTGCAGTAAATCAGCTTGTTACGAAATGGGTTTTGGCGATGCCTTTCTTGACTTCAATATAAGCCTGCACATACAATCTGGTAATAAAGCTAAATGTTCAATTAAAGGAGGGGAGAAATGCATATATGGCTAGTCCTATTTTGGACGGGACCTATCGGGGTGGGTATTTTCCTTGTGTGCTTAGGTGGCATGGTCTACCTATTCAGTAAAGCTGATGAGAAAAGTAAGCACACAAAGGCATTTGCTCAGGAAAAAGGTCTGGAGAAGAAAAAGGAATAACTGCAGTCGTTTAGCAACTTGAATTTTCGTCGCTAATCCTCTTCCTTTTGCCATTGCGAGCCCCGACTTGCCGGGACGAGGTAGTCTCTGTCCTCACCGAGATTGCTTTGTCGCTATGCTCCTCGCAATGACATAGTGAGGTGTCGTTGCGAGCACCTGAAAGGTGCGTGGCAATCTTAGGAACAGCACTGGCTTTGTCAGGAAGTGCACCGTAAATTGCTCGCCCTACATCCTGGTGCTAAAATTCTATTATGGCAAAAGGTTCCGGCGCGATAACCGTTAATCGCAAAGCTTACCACGACTACCATATCCAGGAAAGCATTGAGGCAGGAATCGTCCTCAAGGGTTCCGAGATTAAGTCCATCAGGGAAGGCAAGGTAAATCTAAGTGATGCCTATGCCAAACCGGAAAATGGCGAGCTGTGGCTGTATAATAGCCACATTGCTTCCTATGATGCTGCCAGCTATAACACTCATGAGCCAGTCAGGCCTCGCAAGCTTCTTCTGCATAGAAAAGAGATTGACATACTTGCTGGCAGGGTGATGCAGAAGGGTTTGACTTTAGTGCCCCTTAAGCTGTATATTAAACATGGGATTGCTAAGATAGAGCTGGGGGTGGCCAAAGGGAAGAAAGCTTACGATAAAAGGGAAGCTATTGCCCGTCGGGACGCCGAAAGGGAAGTAGAGCGGGCGCTGAAGCAGAGAAGGAGGTGACAGGAGGGGAGGCTAGAATACGGGGGCGCGTGGGTTCGACAGGGGAGGGCCTACAGAATTGCAGGCTGAGGTGCCACTAACCTCATAAAACAGGTGGCAAAAAACAACTGCTGAACCTGTTTATTGTTAACGGGTCAATCTAACCTGAGCTCTCCTCGAAGCTTGGGATTGGGTGTCAGAAAAATCGAGGCGCTCCAATCCTGATGCCGATAGGGGTTGGCTAAGAAGTATTGGCTGGTCTGGCTGGATTCGGTCAGCAGATGAAAGCTAGACGAGATAAAAAGAGCTGACTAAGCTTGTAGGATATTCTGGCAACCTTCTTTTGGACGGGGAGTTCAACTCTCCCCCGCCTCCACCAGGAAATTTAGAAGCGCTAGCTTTTCACTGCTGGCGCTTTTTATATCTGTTCCCTCCAGTTCCTTTGCTCTAAAACCCTTACAAATTTGAAGAGCAGGTTAGCGGGCTAAATAAGTTAGCTGGCACAATCTTCGGCACTATCACTTTCAGCGATGAGGGCACGGTATGGATGGCGATTGAGGTGTCTATTTCCACGATGCTTTCGCTGGAGTATAATATCAATAGGAAGGCAAGGAGGGAGCGATGCTAATAAACAAGCTTTTGACACGAAAAGGATGGCGTGTAGTGGCACACTCTATGCTAGCAGCGGCGGGGATTGGTCTTGTTTATTTATTGTCTAAAATGGTCATAGGAGATATCCAGCAGGAGGATACGTTAAGAGTTTGTATTTTAAGCGTGGGAATCGCCTTTTCACTATGGTTAGTGGCGCTGGGGAGTATGCTGATAAAGGCCGAACTGACCGATTGGAGATAATATCGTAGTTGGACTAGTGGCTCCTCTCGCTTTAATAGCCCACCCTGAAGTGGAGTCATTTACTCACACAGCTTGTGAACAGGCAAGCATTGTATCCACAGACGCCCCGGACTATTCCAGTCCCATATGGCCACAAATGATATTGTCTGAGTTGTTTGGTGGGAGAGAGGATAATATCCGTGTCTAATGTTGCTATTGTGACTGATAGTGTGGCTGACCTGCCTCCTCAGGTAGCTGAAGAGTTCGGGATTACCGTGGTTCCGCTTGTTGTCCGCTTTGGCACAGATACCTACCGCGATAGTCTCGACCTGAGTCCTGACCAGTTCTATGACAGGCTAAGGACCAGTAAGGCTTTGCCTGCGACGTCCGTGCCGCCACCAGCGGCTTTTGCCGATGCCTATGATAAACTTGCCGAAAAAACAAACGAGATCGTGGTTATCGGTTTAACTTCCAAGCTCAGTGCTACTTATCAGGTGGCGTTACAGGCCGCACGGTTGATGAAGAAGCGATGTCGTGTAGAGGTCCTGGACTCGCAATGGGCGGTTATGGCACAGGGTTTCATAGCAATTGCTGCTGCCAAAGCAGCCCAAGCCGGGGCTAGCCTTGATGAAGTGCTGGATGTGGCCCGTCATACCATGCACCGGGTAGATATGTGTGCTGCCTTTGATACCCTTGAATATCTGGAACGCGGCGGGCGCATTGGCAAAGCGCAAGCCTTTCTTGGTTCATTACTCAAGGTAAACCCGATCATCGGCATGAAGGATGGTGAGGTGCGTCCCTTAGCTCGGGAACGCTCCCGGGCTAAAGCAATAGACTACCTATACAATTTTGCTACAAGCTTTGGCAATGTTGAGGGGTTAGCTGTGGAGTATGCCACCGACTCAGATGAGGCCAACAGGTTGATCCGGAGGCTTCACTCAAAGTATCCTCAAGTTCCTATTTATCTCTCGCGTACAAGCCCTGTTATCGGCACGCACACCGGGCCTGGTCTCATTCTTGTTAGCGTGCTTGGAGACAGGCAATCTGCCACCTAGCTGGGTGAGGACATGTCATTAGATATTTTAAGCATAATCATCGGGTATCTTTTAGGCTCCATTCCTACAGCCTACATCGTGGCTCGCAAGAGGAAAGGCATAGATATTCGGAACGTCGGTTCACGTAACATGGGTGCCGCTAATGTTATGCGTGAAATTGGTACTCGTGAAGGCATTTTTGTCGGTCTCATTGATATCGCGAAGGGGGCAGGGGCTATACTCATTGTCCAGACTTTAAACATTTCGGAACTGTGGGTCTTTGGAGCTGGTTTTGCGGCTCTAGTGGGACATAATTTCCCTGTGTTCGCAGGTTTCCGGGGTGGCAAAGGTTCAGCCACCGTTATAGGTATCTTTCTCGTGCTAGCCCCCCTGTCAATGCTTGTTACGTTGGTAATAGTAGCTATTCCGTTCTTTACTACCCGTAAGTTTTCGGCGGCCATACTCATAGGAATAGCACTGGTGGTCGTTGGATTTGCCCTGTTGCCCCTGTTTATCTGGTTGTTTGAAGACTCGCTGATGCTAGTACGTTATCTATTAGCTATCGGCATTTTTATGCTGGTCCGCAATCTGTCCGGTATTAAACAAGTCCTGGCTAAAGGCGTAATAAAAGACATCATATACGATAGGCAACAGAAGAAAGTGGAATGATGTCATTAGTCGTGGGTTATCCGAGCTTTCATGGGTAGTCCTGGCTGAAGCACAATATTTTACTCCCCCTTTCTATGTGCTATATAATTACACAGGTGACATTGCACTCAATTTGTACGAGCACCAAATATCAAATCAAGGAGAAAACAATGACACGAGAGGTCTACAACAAACTGGCTGAAGCGCTTAATACCCGTAGCACGGCATATCTCTCAATACCCTGCGATGAGTTCTATGTTCTGGCTGAAGAGATTTTTACGCCAAAGCAAGCAGAGATTGCCTCAAACATGCCCCTTGATCCCGTATCTGCCGAGGGACTCGCCGCCAGAATGAAAACGTCTGATGTTGCCAGGTTAAATAAGCAACTCGATGAGATGGCAGACCGAGGCCTGGTGAGGGTCAAAGAAGATGATGGTATCCGATTGTATGAACTTATGCCGCTGGTACCGGGTATCATCGAATTGCAGTTCATGCACGGCCGTATGGATGAACGTACCAAGCGTCTGGCACTGCTTTTCAAAAGCTATGGCAAGGCAGTGAAAAATATGCCGCTTCCTGTCCCGGCACCTGCCACCACTGAAAAGCCCAAAGCTAGAACAATTATTGTGAAACAAGAAATCCATGGTAAGACTACTGTCCTGCCTTATGACGAAGTGATGAAACTTATTGATAAAACTGAGTATATTGCTGCTGGCACGTGCGTCTGCCGTCACCAGGGTGATTTACTGGATAGGCCTTGTGATAAGCCGAAAGACAACCTTTGCATGATTTTCGGTCCATCGGCACAGTTTGCTCAAAGTTATGGCTTCGTTAACCTCATTTCCAAAGAGGAAGCTCGACGGAAAATTGACGAGGCAGAGAAGGCCGGACTGGTACATAACTATGCCAACAGCCAGGACAGATACATTGACTTACTGTGCAACTGCTGCGGCTGTCATTGCTTTTTACTTAGGGGAGCTAAACATTCTCCGCTACCCAGCCAATTCGTTATCGCCAACTGGGTCATAAATATAGACGACGATGACTGTGTTGGCTGTGGCGCCTGCATTGACCGCTGCTGGATGGAAGCCTTGAAAATGGATGGCACTTTGGTGGTACGTGATTCCAATCGCTGCATCGGCTGTGGCGTTTGCCGTTATGTCTGCCCATCGGACGCCATGAAGCTGGTCCGCCGAGAAACCACCTCCACGAGAAACTTATAGAGGCTAGACAACGTCAGTGGTAGATGCTATTCTAGTTGTAATATAGGATAGGAGGTGGGAGAATGACTTATAAAAGGTATGATATCCTGACGGTACTGGTGTGGGTGGTTCTGGGTGCTGCGCTAGTAGTCCTGGGCATTTTTCTAAGGAGGCCTGAGTTCGGGAAAGCAGTGTGGTGGGTGGTAATGGGCGTGGGAATAGCACTGGTGGTTGTAGGAGTTGTCAGCGTCATCTTTACTGCCAGACAAGGTGTAGAGTTGGATTGTCCTCATTGTGGTGGAAAAGTAGTGCCGAGGGTGCAATCAAGCACAAGCCACCTGTATCTTTCCAAAGTAGAAGAGGTGACGGGTTCTGCCGGGGAAGATAAAAAGGGTCCTGAAGGTTGAGGGGCACAAAGAACGACCCCCGCTCCTGACATCAGGGGGGGTAGTTACTTTTTGGGTGGAGTTGGGAGGAGTTAGTTAAAGGTGTCGGAGACGGCGAAGGAGTAATCTGTGCGGGCAAATCAATAGGCAGAGATGGGTTGTTTGTCAGAGATGATTCTCTTGCTGGCAGCTAACTGCTGGCGAATATGCTTGGGGATAGTAAACATAGCTTGATGGGTAAGGCCATCGTAGGATTTCAGTTTTTTTGATATCCTTGCTGAAATTCTGGCGTCAATTTCCTCGGGAGTCAGTTCAGAGGGGTCAAGACTTTGAGAAGCCGCGACAAAGCCCCATAAGCCCAGAAAGGAAGGCACATGGACCTGGTAGGGGCGCGCTTTCGAGAAGACCTTTCTTAAGGTATTGACAATAGCAGTGAAATTATCTAAGTTCTTCCATTCAGAAGGTTCAGCCTGCACTGACATAATGCCATCGGGCCCTAGTTTTTGTTTAACTATTTGGTAGAATTCCCGGGTGTATAGCAAGCGTGCTGGCCCTTCCTCTAAAGGGTCAACCAGGTCAATGATGATGACATCGAATTTGTCGCTACTTTTCTCCAGGTATTTTCTGGCGTCGCTGAAATGGAGCTCTGCCCTGGGGTCATCGAAAGCCTTTTGGTGCCAGGAGGGCAAGAAGCGGCGACAAAGACTTACAACCTCTTCATCAATATCCACCATGACAGCCTTTTTTACGGTCTTATGTGCCAGGACTTCCCTTAAGGTGGCACCCTCACCTCCCCCGGCAATGAATATTCTCTCTGGCCGGGGATGGGTAAGCATAGCTGGATGTACCAGAGCTTCGTGGTAAATAAATTCATCCGCCTCGCTGGATTGGATCTTGCCATCGAGGACGAGACAAATACCGAAGCTGCCCGTGTTGATAATATCTACGGACTGAAACTTACTTCGCCCTGAATATATCCTCTCCTTAATGCTATGCAGCATAGTAAGGTCAGGACTTATATAATCAGAGAAGCATCTATGTTTATCTGGGTCGCTATCTTTCATTTTGTACACTCAACCTGGCTATCCTTCATAATCCCCCTGCGAAGCTCGATTAAGGAGTGGCTTTGGGCTCCCAGCCTCTCTATTATCAACTTAGCCGCCTTTTCCGGGTCTACATTGTTCCCACAGGTGAAAACGTCTACGGCAGCATACCTGTGTTCCGGCCAGGTATGAATGGCAATATGCGATTCAGCGATATTGACCACTCCGCTCACTCCGTAAGGGGAGAAGTGATAAAAGGACTCGCCCACTACGGTAGCGCCACATTGAATGGCAGCTTCGTTAAGACAATCTTTGAGAAAATCTAAGTCATCTAGCACCTCCTTATTGCAGATTTTTAGTTCTAGTAACAGATGTCTTCCAAGCGCATACAAATCACCTTCCCTCCTTTAGAATTTAAATTTATTATGTTGCCTTTTTAGGCAACAGCGCAAATTCTATATAATGTCAGTCCTTTTAGCAATACTCAAGGAGTTTCTGTTAAAATAAACGAAGGCAAGAACTATGTCGGCAAGGGAACAATTAGTTACTGTGCGCACTGCCAAGTACATGGAGGCGCAAATAATCAAGGGGCGGCTGGAGAGCGAAGGTATATCAGTTCTCCTGAGCTACGAGAGCGCTGGTCTGGTTTACGGGCTTACAATTGATGGTCTGGGTGAGGTGAAAATAATGGTGCCCCAGCGTCTGGCAGAGGAAGCTAAAGAGATTTTGGGTATTAGTTTGGAAAGCAAAAAATAAGTTTTGAATTTTACTCTGTAATTTTGAGTTTTGATTTTTCATGACCTCAAGATTAGAACGCATAACTGAACAGCGGCTGGACAGCCTGAGCAGAATTCGGGCTCGCGGCATAGACCCTTATCCCCATTCTTATCATCCCAGCCACACTGTCCGAGAGGCGATAACTCTTTTTGAGCAGCAAGGAGAGAGTTCTCAGGACATATCCCTGGCTGGCCGTATTATGTCCAAGCGTTCTATAGGCAAGATGGCCTTTTTTGACATTCGCGATGGCTCGGGGAAGATACAGCTTTCTTTGCGCTATGACCTCCTGGGGCGGGAGAGGTACGAATTTCTTCAGGATATTGATATTGGCGACATCATCGGGGCGAAGGGGAAGCTCTTCCGGACAAAAGCCGGAGAGCTCACTCTGGAGGTATCCGATTTCGCCATGCTCTGTAAATCCCTTCGCCCATTGCCAGAGAAGTGGCATGGGCTGGCTGATGTAGAAAAACGCTATCGACAGAGATATCTCGACCTCATTTCCAACGAAGAGAATAAAAACATTTTTATTTTGCGTAGCAAGATCATCACTGCCAT
>JBEKTM010000058.1:0-11294 GCA_049516035.1 Dehalococcoidia bacterium | reverse complement strand
TCACCATTGCTGCCATGGATGAAGCGGGTGTTCAGTTGGGTCTAATATGTGCCTGGTGGGGTCCTCAGGGGCCAACCATATCCAACGACGAGGTGGCAGCTATTGTCAAAAAGTATCCTGACCGCTTTGTAGGTATTGCGTCGGTTGATTTGTACCGGCCTATGGATGGCATTCGAGAGCTAAGGCGATGCGTGCGTCAGCTTGGCTTTAAGGGCTTGAGAATTGTCCAGTGGTACTGGAACCTGCCCCCGACTGACAGGCGCTATTATCCTCTATACGCTGAGTGTATCGAGCTTGGTATTCCATTCTGTTGCCAGGTCGGCCATACCGGTCCTCTTTGTCCTTCCGAACCGGGACGGCCTATCCCTTATATTGATGAGGTAGCCATTGAATTTCCCGAACTCAAAATCGTAGGTGGGCACATCGGGTATCCCTGGACGGTGGAAATGATAGCGGTGGCAACGAAACACGAAAATGTATACATAGATACTTCGGCCTATATTGCCAAAAGATATCCGGTGGAACTAGTGGATTACATGAAGAAGAACGGCAAAAAGAAGGTTATGTTCGGAACTAATTACCCGATGGTTACGGCAGCAAGGTGCTTAAAAGACCTCGATACCCTTGAACTCAGCGACGACGTGAAGAAGCTGTTCCTCTGTGACAATGCCAAACGAGTGTTTGGGCTCCAATGAGGGACTAGTTTCCCCTATTGCCGGAATTCCCCAGCCAGCCTCTTCATGCTTCATGAACTGACACCAAGGCCCGCTTTTTAGTTGCCAAATTCAGCAAATCAGGCCCCATTTAAATCACGTTATTGACAAACTACAGGACAAGGTCTATATTTTAAATAATTAAATATAAGAAAAGGCTGAGAACAGGACTAGTACAGCTTAAGGCGGAGTTCAGAGAGTCGGGGAAGGTGTGAGCCGATACTTGCGCGAGGCTGGAATGGACCTGGGAGCCGCAAACCGAAAGGTTAACATCGAGTAGGCTTTGCCGCAGGGACAGTGTTATCAGAGTCCAGGGTATCGCCAGATCGGGCTGTACCTGAAAAGAGATGGCCGAAACGGCCGAAAAAGGGTGGCACCGCGAAGGTTAAACCTCTCGCCCCTTGGCGAGAGGTTTTTTTATTGTGAGGTGATATGTATTATCCAACACTGGAAGAGGTTCACCGACTGAAGAAGTACGGCAATTTGGTACCAGTCTGCCGTGACATTCAGGCTGACCTGGAGACGCCAGTATCCGCTTACCTCAAGATAGCCCGCGGCAATTACTCCTTCCTCCTAGAAAGTGTCGAGGGCGGTGAGCGACTGGCCCGCTATAGCTTCATTGGCACCGAGCCTCTTCTTATCTTGAGGTCAGGAAAAGAGAACCCCGTTGACCCATTGAATATGGTGGAAAAAAAGTTAGCTCAATTTCGTCCCGTGGCCATTGCCAACCTTCCCAGATTTCACGGCGGCATGGTCGGCTACTTGAGCTACGAAGTCGCCCGCTACTTTGAGAGACTGCCCTGTCCTGTCCCAGATCCTCAAGGGCTCCCCGAGTCTGTGTTGATGCTGGCAGGTACCTTGCTTGTTTTCGACCATGTTACTCACAAAATCAAGGTTGTCTCCCACGCTCACTTAGATGGGGATGTGGACACAGCGTATCGAGAGGCAACTTGTAAAATTGACGACCTGGTGAACAGGCTGGAGCAGCCGATGCATTCTGAAACCCTTAAGAATGCGCCACCAGATAGGTCGGCAGTATCATCAAATTTTTCTCCGGCAGAGTTCGAAACTATGGTATCTCAAGCCAAGGAGTATATCTATGCCGGCGATATAATTCAGACTGTCTTATCACAGCGGTTGGCAAGACGTACTGATGCCAATCCTTTCGCCATATATCGGGCGTTGCGCTCCATTAACCCTTCTCCCTACATGTATTACCTCCACTTAGGTGATTTCTATATTGCCGGAGCCTCTCCCGAGCTTCTGGTGCGAGTTGAGGATGGCATAGTATCCACTCATCCTATTGCCGGCACTCGCCGTCGGGGTAAGGATGCCACCGAAGACCTGGCTCTGGAAGAGGAACTCAAGAACGATGAAAAGGAGCGCGCTGAGCATATCATGCTCGTTGACCTGGGGCGTAATGACATCGGGAGAATCAGCGAGCCAGGCACAGTCGAGGTAACTCAGCTTATGGATGTAGAACGCTACTCACATGTTATGCATTTGGTATCACATGTTCAGGGTAAGCTCAGGGCTGGACTTTCCCAATTTGATGCCCTCCGCTCCTGCTTTCCCGCCGGTACTGTTTCCGGCGCTCCCAAAATTCGGGCCATGGAGATTATCGCTGAACTGGAAAAGGAAAAACGAGGACCGTATGCTGGCGCAGTTGGCTATTTCGACTTCTCCGGCAACATTGATACTGCTATTGCTATACGCACCATTGTTATCAGGAATAACACCGCCTATATCCAGGCAGGCGCTGGCATTGTCGCCGATAGCGTCCCTGAGCGCGAATACCAGGAAAGCTTGAACAAAGCTCAGGCATTGCTGGCGGCTATCGACCAGGCGGAGGCTAACCAGCATGCTTTTACACTTTCGCAATGAATAATTAAGAGTGAAGTGAGGAAGGACTTGTTGAAGAATTTTCTAAAGCAAGGAGCCTAGCAGTGATTAAAGAAGCCATTGAAACTGTGGTCAACGGTCGCTCGCTGACCTTTGAGCAAGCGGCATCTGTAATGGAGGAGATAATGATTGGCGAAGCCACGCCAGCCCAAGTTGCTTCTTTTGTCACCGCCCTGCGTATTAAAGGAGAGACGGTAGACGAGATTGCTGGCTTAGCCACCGTCATGCAGGCTAAGGCAACACCGGTCCAGGTCACCCTACCAGTGGTAGATACCTGCGGGACAGGAGGCGATGGCTCTTCCAGTTTTAATATCTCCACAACCGCCGCCTTCATTGTGGCCGGCGCAGGACTCAAAGTGGCCAAGCATGGCAACCGGGCAATGTCCAGCCACTGCGGCAGTGCCGATGTCCTGGAGACACTGGGGGTGAGGATTGAGCTCGGGGCTGAGGCTGTCGCTCAATGTCTGGAGACAATAGGCATCGGCTTTATGTTCGCTCCCAACTTTCACCCGGCGATGAAATATGCCGCTGCCCCCCGACGCGAAATCGGAATTCGTACTGTGTTTAATATTCTCGGTCCCCTTACTAATCCCGCCAAAGCCAAGTTTCAGGTCATCGGTGTTCCCTCTAAGGAACTGGGAGAGAAGATTGCCTCTGTTCTCCACCGTCTGGGCACAGAGCATTCCCTGGTGGTACATGGTACAGATGGCATGGATGAAATTTCCATCAGTGGGAAATCTCTGGTGTGGGACATCAATCAACGTCAGGTATCGCCACCTTATGAGGTTTTCCCCGAGGATTTAGGGTTTATGAAGGCCAGCGTGACCCAAATTAGGGGAGGAACAGCCCGGCAAAATGCCAGGATACTGCGCGGCATATTAAGCGGAGAAGTAGGAGTCAGGCGGAACATAGTTATCATGAATGCGGCTGCGGCACTGGTGGCCGGTAATCAGGCATCAGACCTCAAGGAAGGTGTTTGTATTGCTGAAAAGACGATCGACAGCGGACAGGCTCTGGCCAAACTCGACGAGCTAATAAAGCTCAGTCAGAGCTTGAATAAGGAGTAGTAATAGAAAGTAGCCAGGAGTCAGTAGTTGGCTGGAAGCTGGGAAAAGGAAATGTTGGATAAAATTATTGCTCAAAAGAGGGAAGAAGTGGAGCAAAGAAAGAAAGTAGCGACCACCACTTATTTGCAAGAGCGCATTGCCCGTCAGAAGCCGACGCTTGACCTCGCCCTGGCTCTCAAGGGCAACCACATTCGACTGATTGCCGAGGTGAAGCAAGCCTCTCCATCACGGGGGGTGCTAAGTCCCAACCTCAACCCCACCGAGTTAGCCCGAACCTATGCTGAAGGTGGTGCTGCTGCTATTTCCGTGCTCACTGAGGCAAATTATTTTATGGGCAGCATTGAGCATCTCGCAGCAATCAAAGAAGTGGTTGGGCTTCCCTTATTGAGAAAGGATTTCATCTTCGACCCTTATCAGGTATATGAATCTCGGGCCTATGGCGCTGATGCTTTATTGTTAATCGCAGCCATTCTAAGCCCGGGACAGCTTAAGGAACTCGTCTCGCTGAGTCACAGCCTTGGTTTAAGGTGCTTGGTTGAAGTGCACAATGAAGGCGAGGTGGAAAGAGCAGTCCTCAGCGCAGCAACAATCATCGGAATCAATAATCGAGACCTCGATAACTTTGTCGTTGATATCAACACCACTCGCCGTTTACGACCGCTTGTCCCTAAAGAGAAAATCCTAGTTAGCGAGAGCGGCATCAAAAGTCGAAAGGATGTAGAAAAGCTCGAGAAATGGAAAGTTGATGCCGTACTTGTTGGCGAGGCTCTGGTTACCGCCGGTGATGTCCTGGCTAAGATGAAGGAGTTGCTAAGATGAAGGGATTTTCATCATCTACTCGTATCAAGATTTGCGGGATTAGAGATAAGGCTCCTGCTCTAGCAGCGGTTGAGGCTGGTGCTGATTTTATCGGGTTAGTCTTCGCCTCCAGTCCACGACAAGTAAGCCCTGCCCAAGCACGGGAGATAGCCGGTGCCGTTAAGAAAAGCAGCGATGCCACAAAAGTGGTCGGCGTCTTTGTCAATGCCCCAAGTTCCCAGATAAATGAGCTTGCCGATTTCTGTGCTTTAGATTGGGTCCAGCTAAGTGGCGATGAATCGTGGGAGTATTGCCACGAGGTTGCTAGACCAGTTATCAAGGCAATTCGCATAGACCAGCAATCCCCCGAGGAATTCTACGCTGAGTTATCTGCGGGAAACAAATTATTTCCCGCACAAGGGTTTATCGCTCTTCTGGACTCCCAAGTTGAAGGCCAATATGGCGGAACCGGAGAAAGCTTCAACTGGAACCTAGCTCAAGAGGTAGCTAAGAGATTTCCGATCATTGTTGCCGGTGGGCTTGACCCGAAGAATGTAGCCAAGCTAATCAAGAAAGTGGCACCCTGGGGAGTGGATGTCTCTTCAGGAGTAGAGACGGGAGGAGTCAAGGATATAGCTAAGATAAAAGCATTCATTGAAGCAGTAAGGAAAGCCGATGAGAAAAAATAAGCAACTACCTGATGCCCAGGGCTATTTCGGACAGTTCGGCGGCAGGTTTGTGCCCGAAACTCTTATGCCGGCTTTGGACGAACTGGAAACAGCTTACAAAGAAGCAAAACGTGATCCGTCCTTCTGGGCTGAATTTAATTCCCTGTCCCATGATTATTCGGGAAGGCCAACACCACTTTATTTCGCGGAAAGGCTCACCAGGCATTGCAGAGGGGCGCAAATCTTCCTTAAAAGGGAGGACCTCCTTCATACCGGAGCTCACAAGATAAACAATGCTCTGGGGCAAGGTCTCCTCGCCAAGAGGATGAAAAAACGGAGGATTATCGCTGAAACTGGCGCGGGACAGCACGGGGTAGCTGCTGCCACCATATGCGCCAAGTTGGGGCTAGATTGTATTGTTTATATGGGTGAGGAAGATATACAGCGTCAAGCTCTCAATGTCTTTCGTATGAAGCTGCTGGGTGCCGAGCTACGCCCTGTTTCTTCAGGTACCAGAACACTGAAAGATGCCATCAATGAGGCGATTAGAGATTGGGTGACTAACGTCGGAAATACCTATTACCTTCTGGGCTCAGTGGTAGGTCCTCACCCCTATCCAGTAATGGTACGCGATTTTCAATCAGTCATAGGCAAAGAAGCCAGAGAGCAGATTTTAGCTCAGTGCGGTCGCTTGCCCGACTATATCATCGCCTGTGTGGGCGGAGGCAGCAACTCCATCGGTATTTTCCATCCCTTTGTGAACGATAAAAACGTCAAGTTTATTGGGGTAGAAGCAGCAGGAAAGGGAATCAGGACAGGGAAACACGCCGCCACTCTGGCTGCCGGCACGGTCGGGGTTTTGCATGGGGCGAAATCTTATGTCCTTCAAGATGATGCCGGACAGATTCTGGGAACTCATAGCATTGCCGCCGGCCTGGATTACCCTGGAGTAGGACCTGAGCATAGTTACTACAAGAGTATTGGGCGTGCCACCTATGTGGCGGTAAATGATAAGGAGGCGCTGAGAGCCTTCCAGCTTCTCTGCCAGACCGAAGGTATTATTCCAGCGCTCGAGCCAGCCCATGCTATATCCTATGCGACCAAGATGGCAGGCTCTCTGGATAAAAAGCAAATCCTTGTCGTCAACTTGAGCGGGCATGGCGATAAGGATATGGATATTTTACGTGAAGCATTGGGGGTAAAGCTTTGAGCCACATCGCTTCAATCTTCGCCCAGGCAAAGCACACTGCTCTCATTCCCTACATCACCATAGGTTATCCCACTATTGAAACAACCTTGAAGGTAGTGCCTCTTTTCGCCAGCACTGGATGCGATATCATCGAGCTAGGCATTCCCTTTTCCGACCCTCTGGCCGACGGTGCTACTATCCAGCGAGCAAGCTATGAAGCACTCAAGCAAGGAGTTACCCCTAGAGTCTGTTTTGAAGTGGCTCAGGAGCTAAGACGGCGAGTGGAAATCCCTCTCGTTTTCATGACCTACTACAATCCTGTGCTTAAGTTCGGGCTGGAGCAATTCTGCTCCAAGTGTGCCGAGGTGGGGATTGATGGATTGATTATACCTGACCTCCCACCTGAGGAAGGAAAAGAACTGGAAAAATCAACCAAAAGGCATGGGCTCGACCTTATTTATCTTCTCAGCCCGGCTAGCACTGAAGAACGCATCAATCTAGTGGCCAGCAGGTCCAGCGGCTTTATCTACTTAGTTTCGCTGACAGGTGTTACTGGCGCCAGGGATAAACTCCCTGAGGAACTGGAAAGCTTCGTAGCCAGTGTAAGAAAAAGAACTGAAAAGCCTCTTTGCGTGGGCTTTGGAATCTCCACCCCTGAGCAAGCCCGCAGAGTAGCCAGGGTAGCCGATGGCGTCATTGTGGGCAGCCGTATCATACAGTTGCTCGACGAGGATAAATCACTCAGAAACGCCCAATCTTTTGTTAAATCTCTGAGAGAGGCCTTATTGTAAAAAGGAGGTCAATATGTAGGGATTCAGTTTGAAGTTATATCCAGATAAGAAATCGAAAGGAGGGAAAATGGAAAAAGGAATGTATTTTCTTGATCAAAAGGATATGCCCACTCGTTGGTACAACATTATGGCTGATATGCCCGGGGATATGCCACACGTGCTGCACCCGGGAACGGGGAAGCCGGCAACCGTGGATGACGCAGCCGGGCTATTCCCCAGGGTGTGTGCCGAGCAAGAGCTCAACAGGAAAGACCGCTGGATTGAAATTCCTGAGGAGTTGCAGGCGATTTATCGCACCTGGAGGCCAACGGTACTGCATCGGGCATATCGGCTGGAGAAGGCTCTGGATACACCGGCCAAGATTTTCTACAAGTATGAAGGGACCAACCAGGCGGGTAGCCACAAACCCAATACGGCGACGGCTCAGGCATACTATGCTAAGAAACAAGGACTCAAGGGCTTAAGCACCGAGACCGGTGCCGGGCAGTGGGGGAGCGCCCTGAGTTTGGCGGGGGCATTCTTTGGTCTGGAGATCAAGGTGTTTATGGTCAGGATTAGCTATGACCAGAAGCCATATCGCCGTATCGCCATGGAGACCTGGGGAGCCAACTGCGTCCCCAGCCCCAGCACCGAGACTAAGTCAGGCAAAGCTATGCTGGAAAAATGGCCTGATTGTCCCGGTAGTTTGGGCCTGGCTATTAGCGAGGCAATAGAGTATATGGCAACCCGTCCAGACTATAGGTATTCGATTGGCAGCGTGCTTAACCATGTCCTGCTTCATCAGACCATCGTCGGCGAGGAATGCCGGAAGCAAATGGAGATGGCAGACGCCTACCCTGATATTATCGTCGGCTGTGTTGGCGGTGGCTCAAACTTCGCCGGGCAGTTCTTCCCCTGGATCCGGGATAAGTTTAGCGGCAAAAAGAAGGACATGCGCATTATCTGTTGTGAGCCACAAAGCTGTCCTAGTATAACCAAAGGACTGTATGCGTATGATTTTGGTGATATGGTCGGTATGACTCCCCTGATCAAGATGTACACCCTGGGTCACGGCTTCGTCCCGCCGCCAATTCATGCCGGTGGGCTGCGTTATCATGGCATGGCACCTACTATATGTCACCTCCACAGACTGGGTTTGGTTGAAGCTGTAGCTGTGCCTCAAACTGCCGCGTTTGCGGCAGGGGTACAGTTTGCCCGCACCGAGGGCATTATCAGCGGTCCTGAGCCATGTCACAATATCAGGGTAGCTATTGATGAAGCCCTCAAGTGTAAGAAAGAAGGTAAATCAAAGACCATCTTGATAGCTCACAGTGGACACGGGCACTTCGACCTGGGTGCCTATGATGCCTACCTATCGGGTAAACTTCAGGATTATGCCTATCCTGAGGAAGAAGTAAGGAAGGCCCAGCTGGAACTGCCCAAGGTATGGGTGGCGATTACAAGGTAATCTTCATGCCTTCATAGCCCAGACTTATGTCAGCTTCCAATTCCTGAGCCACTTGAGCTACTTCTTCCTTAATCTCCTGCTCATAAGGATTCCCGATATGAATAACAATGACGCGAGGTAAATACCCCTTGAGCCGGCGAAATTGTATGAGTTCCTTTTTTAGAAACTCGGCACAAAGATGGCCAGCCTTCTTGAGCCAGTCTCCATACTTATTAGGTCCGGCAACTTCAGTAATAAGCAACTGGGGAGAAATATGTCGCCAGCAATCAGATATTCCCACTGTGGTATCGCCGGTATAAAACAGGCTCTTGCCATCCGAAGAGGTGATTTGATAGCCGATTGCAGGCACAGAATGTTTTACCGGCACTGCCAAAACATCGTAACCAGCAATAGTTTTCCTGCTATAAGGTTCAATAGCCTCAAGTATGAGAGTCGGTTTTTCTTTACTGGGATATTCCAGAAAATTGGTATATATCTGGCCATCAAGAAGGCAGCTAGTGACAATATCCAGCGTGTAACGCAGGGCGTAGACTACCAGTTGTTTTCGCCAGTAGTAACCAGCATTAGCAGCCAGAGTAACTAGATCACGAGTATGGTCGAAGTGGTGATGGGTAAGCAAAACGGTTTTTATCTTTTTCTGTTGGGGCAGAGAAAGAGCTGAGGTAAGTCCACCAGCATCCACAACCAAAACATCATCAACTAATAGAGAGGTTAACCGTGCCCCTTTTACCTCAGCTAAATGGGCACCTAGGATTTGGATTTTCACTTCACTGGCTGTCTATAATCCGCTCGGTAGCACCAAGAAACTTCTGCCATTGAGCTAATTCTTCAGCCAGAATCTGATGACCTTTCTCGGTCAATTCATAACATCGGCGCTTTTGTCTAGAAATTTGCTGCCACGAGCTTGACACCAGTCCTCTGCTCTCCAAACGGCGCAATGCCGTGTAAAGGGTGCTTGCTGTCAGGTTAAAATAGCCTTCGCTCCTCCGCTCCAATTCTCTGGCAATCTCGTAGCCATGTATAGGTAATTCGCCTATAATAAAGAGCAGCAAGGGCTCCACAACGCCCCGCAGCGACTGATAAACATAAGATCGAGCCATAGTTCCTTTAGTATATCATTTTTAAAATATTAAATCACCCTGTGATTTAAATCAACGCCCTAGAAATTAGGTGCCCTTCTTTCCTTCCTGGCTGCAAAATCTGAGGACCTCAGCAAAATTATTGATTCTCGTGAGGTTGGTGCTTTCTACAAAGCCGTCATAGGTGAGGTTGATCCAGGGCTTGCGATACAAGACACTGAACTTCTCGGACATGGCAGCCACAATTCCACCGGGCATACAGCCATGGGGCATTACCGATATAACACCAGCAAACTCAGGATTCTCCATCCATTCGATTCCACTACCTATACTGAGAACTGCCTCGCTTCCGCATTTCGGGGAAAGCCAGCGGCTTGTCTGCGCCAGCAACTCTGCCGTCGAGGGCTCCTTCTCATCAACCAGTTCCTGGAAATGTTTGACTACCGTGTGCTCGTCATGCTCCCAGACACGGTTTATCACGTAGCTAATCAGCGCCTTCAGGAATTTGCGATCCCTGATAGCATCCTCAACATGCCGGTAGAAGATATATTTAATCCATTCCCCCATGGAAGAAACGACGACCTCCAGCCCAGCCTTTTCGCACTCCTTGACCAGGTCCTGGTTGCTAAATCTGTTGGAGCGCAGAAAGATTTCGCCATTAATGCCCACCAGAGGCTTGCGGGGCAGTTCAGGGTCAATGAGAGACTTGAAATCAGAAGTGGCCTGGCGCAGGATATCATCGAAACTTTCCTTCTTACGGACGCGACCGACAATTCTGCCGAGATATTCGTCAAACAGTTCGTCTGCCGAGCCTGGCCGCTTTTCATAAGGGCGGGTGCGCCAGAGTAACCTTTGGAGATAGTCAATAGCCACGCAGCCCTTCCAGGCGAGGCGGGCAAAACGAGGACTAATTTCTGTATCCCGATACGCATTGTTCGACACAGTGGTCCGTATGGGAAGGTCAAAGCCCACCTCCTTAAGTATCTTGATTTGTTCCAGGGCATATTTCCCAAAGCGGCAGGGACCGTATGCCCCGGCCATAACTGCCTCGACGTTTTTCAAGTCGGTACCATCTTCGTAACAGAACCTCAGAAAGTCGCCCAGGGTTACCCGATAGGGCAAACATTCCACGCCCGATGTTATCTTATCGGCATAAAATAGATTGCGCTCATTGGCCTCAGGAAGCACAACTGCTCTGAAGCCGCTGCCCTCTAGAAGCGCACCTACAAGCTCAATGTGCGGCGCCATCCTGGGAATAATAAAGGTCTTCGTGGTATCAATGACGGGCGGAAACGCTTTCCGATAGATATCTTTATGTGACACTTCACGTGGCTTGGTAGAACGTGCGAATCCCTGAATGGTATCGACGAAGGCTTCGAGGCGGGTAACGATACCGGCCTCAGCAGCATGCTCGTCTATTTCCAACTGCCCCAGAGGCTTGCCCCCCATGATATCTTCTACAAGGTGGAGGATAAAGGAGTTCGGGCCGCATCCAAAGTTTGTCAGCGACAACCCATAAAGCTGCGGGTCTGAGACAGTTATAGCCGCGCCAGCTATATATTTGTTCTCATAGTACCAGTAAGGACGGTCGGAGTAATCCTTGGCATTCACCGACTCCAGGGGCAAAAAGTCCAGCGGTA